>JBBSRT010000043.1:0-10412 GCA_038242765.1 Propionibacteriales bacterium | reverse complement strand
TCGATGCGACAACCCAGGATTCGGTCACCATCGTCGAATGGGGCGAAGGGATGGCTGAGCATCTCGGCGAGCACTGGCTCGAAATACGCATGGATAACCGGCGGGCGCGTTCGACCGACCCGCTGGGTACGGCAGCAGTAGGGTCGGGCACCGAGACCAGAGTCATCACCGTCAAGGCGCATGGGGCGCGGTGGATTGGGGCGCCGCTTCGTTCAGTCCTGCTCGGAACGTAGGCTGCGACCGTGCTGATTCTGGCCTTTGACACCGCGACTCCCGCCGTCACCGTCGCCGTGCATGACGGCACCGAGGTGCTCTCCCGGACAGGGTGCGAAGGCGCCATGGCGCATGGGGAATGGCTGATGCCCTTCGTGCAGTCTGCGCTTCGCGATGCGGGCGCCGACATTGGTGAACTCACCGACATCGCCGTCGGTGTCGGCCCGGGGCCCTATACCGGCCTGCGTGTTGGGGTGGTCACGGCTCTGACACTGGGATCAACGCTGAAAATCCCGATGCACGGCCGATGCTCCCTGGACATCATCGCCGCAGACGTCGACGACGACCGGCCCGAATTCATTGTTGCCACCGATGCGCGCCGCAAAGAGGTCTATTGGGCACGCTACGGCGCCGCGGGCCAACGTATCGCTGGCCCCGACGTCGCCAAGCCCGCAGACCTTGCTACGCAGCATCGAGACGTCAATTTTTATGGCCGCGGCGCACAACTCTACGACCCTATTCTGGGCGCTGCGAATGGACCTGTCGACCCGGACGCAGGAACGCTGGCGCAGATGATTGCGGCGGGCTCTGGTGCCGTGCTTCCGCTCCAGCCGTTGTATTTGCGGCACCCCGATGCGGTGGCGCAGACGTCAGTTAAGCGTGCATGATCCGGTCAGCTGAACGCGGTGATCTCGATGCACTTGCCGGCGTCGAGCGCAGCTGTTTCGGTGCCGGTGCCTGGAGTCGGGCCCTGGTCGAGGCCGAGCTCCTCGCTCAGACCCGAGAGGTCTACGTCGCCATACAAGACGAGTGCGTGGTCGGTTATGGCTCGGTGCTGATCGCCGGCGACAGCGCCGACCTGCAACGCATCGCCATCTGCGCAGAGCAGCGCGGCCAAGGATTGGCGCGCTGGCTGCTCAGCATGTTGTTCGACGCAGCGCGACTGCGGGGCGCAGAGCGCATTCTTCTCGAAGTCTCGGCCGCCAACGTCGCGGCAACAACGCTGTATGACTCGATGGGGTTCACCGTAATCAGTCGGCGGAGGGGCTACTACGCGGACGGCTCCGATGCCCTTGTCCTCAGCAGACCCTGACGCACCATGGCACAGTGGAGGTATGACGCAAACCCCTGACAACGCTGCAGATAGTTCCGACTTCAGCGATCAGCTCCAGCCCGACGACACGCTTAATGACCGCGGTGTCGATGATGTGCTCGACGAAGGCTACTCGCCGCCGGAAAAGTGGTCGGTAGCCGAGAAGTTCGGTAACACCGCCGAAGAAGAACGCGAGGGCGAAACCTTGGACCAGCGTCTCGCCCAAGAGCGGCCAGACGTCGATCCGGACGCCGATCAGGACGCGGACGTCATCGACGACGGTGAGGTCGGCAACGAACGGGCTGGCCGACTCGTTGATCCCGATCGCGGCATCGGCGAAGACACCGAGTCGGACCTGATCGGCAGCGATGTGGGCATCGATGGCGCTGCGGCAAGCGCCGAAGAAGCCGCCGTGCACATCGTCGACGAGGAATGACGACCGCGATGACCGAAACGATTTACACCATCGGTCATTCGACCCATCCGATTGACGAATTCGTCGAACTTCTCAAAGCACACGGCGTCAAGAAGCTGATCGACGTACGGACGATCGCCAAATCGCGCCACAATCCGCAGTTTGGCCAGGAAAAGCTTGCCGCCAGCGTACGAGAGTGTCACATCACATATCGACGGATGGAGTCACTCGGCGGCCTGCGTCATACCCGCAAGGACAGCCCTAACGGTGCGTGGCGCAACAAATCGTTCCGCGGCTACGCCGACTACATGCAGACAGCCGAATTTGCCGCTGCCGTCGACAAGCTCGTCGAGCATGGCAAGCGCGGTGATGCGGCGATCATGTGCGCCGAAGCTGTTCCGTGGCGTTGCCACCGCTCGATGATCGGCGATGCGCTGGTGGTGCGCGGGGTCGAGGTGCTCGACATCATGAGCAAGACCTCCGCCAAGCCGCACACACTCACCTCCTTCGCGAAGGTCGACGGCACCTCGGTCTCCTATCCGGTGTGATTCCACTACGCTGCAGGCATGCGCGATTACACCTATCCGGCGGTCATCGTCACAGCGAAGACCCTCTTTCGGGTCGGTGGTCTGAGGTTCCAGCAATCGGGCACCGAGCACATCCCGCGCAGCGGCGGCGCGATCCTGGCCGCCAACCATATCGGTTTTCTCGATTTCATCTTCGACGGTTTAGCCGCGCAGCCCAGCAAACGGGTCATCCGGTTTATGGCCAAGAAAGAGGTCTTCGACCACCGCGTCGGCGGCCCATTCATGCGCTCGTTCCACCACATCCCGGTCGACCGGACGCACGGGGACGGGTCCTACCGCCAGGCAGTTGACTATGCGCGAGCCGGCGAGATCGTGGGTATCTTCCCCGAAGCGACGATCAGCCGCTCAATGGAGATCAAGGAACTCAAGACCGGGGCCGTACGGATGGCTGCCGAGTCTGGTGTGCCGCTCATCCCGATGGTGACGTGGGGGACGCAACGGCTCCAGACCAAGGATCACGGCCGTGACTTCCAGCGCGGTATGACGATCGGCCTGCATGTGGGCGCGCCGCTCGAGGTCGACGGTAGCGATCCGGTCGCCCAGACTCAGCAGCTGCGCGACGCGATGACCGCGCTTCTGGAAAAAGCGATCACGGAGTATCCGGACGAACCGGCCGGTAAATGGTGGGCGCCGGCCCGTTTTGGGGGCACCGCGCCGACTCCCGACGAGGCGCGGCGCCTCGACGACGCGGAGTATGCCGCCCGCGCCGCTCGCACGGAAGCCAAAGGTTAGCCACGCGGTCTCGGCACATCATGTCAGTGGCCCACCGAACCGTCGGCGAGTTCGCGTAACAAATCGAGATGCCCGTTGTGGCGGGCGGTCTCCTCAACCAGATGCATGAGCACCCACCTCACGTTGGGATGGAAGTCGCTCAATGGCATCGAGGTTCGCTGCTCGAGGTCGAGCCGCTCGATGATTGCATTGGAGCCGGCCACCTGAGACTCGTACGCCGTGATGACCTGGTTGACTGTCATGTCCAATGCCTGAGTCATCTCGCCGTCAGGGTCTTCATCGGTCCACGGGGCTGCGATGTCCTAGCCGAGCGCGACACGGTGCAACCAGTCGTACTCAACCCAGCGCAGATGATTAAGCAGTGTTGCAGGCGTGGTCAGCGGTGACGTCTGCATCGGGGCAGCGTGGGCGCGCTCCTCGTCGAGCCCCTGGACCTTCATCACTGCGGTCGCGCGCGCATAGGCGAGCATGCTCAGCAGGGTGGAGCGCTCGTCGGGGGCGGTAGGAGTGTCAGTTCGATTCATCTGAATACCCTGACACAATGGCGACGTGAGCGAACCGCTGATCCTGGGCATCGAATCGTCGTGTGACGAAACCGGTGTCGGTATCGTGCGCGGCACCGAATTGCTGGCCAACGCCGTCGCCTCAAGTGTCGATGAGCACGTGCGTTTTGGAGGGGTCGTTCCCGAGGTTGCCAGTCGCGCCCACCTCGAAGCAATGGTCCCGACTCTTGAACTTGCCTATAGGCAGTCCGGAGTCTCGATCGACGAGGTCGATGCCATCGCGGTCACCTGCGGGCCGGGGTTGACAGGCGCACTTCTGGTCGGCATTGCCGCTGCCAAAGCGTTGGCATTAGCCCACAATAAGCCGTTGTATGGCGTCAACCACCTCGTATGCCACGTCGCTGTCGACCAACTCGAACACGGTCGCCTGCCCGAGCCCACGGCGGCGCTCCTGGTCAGCGGCGGCCATACGTCATTGCTCATGGTCAACGACATCACCTGCGATGTGCAGTTGATCGGTGAGACGATCGACGACGCGGCGGGCGAAGCCTTCGACAAGGTTGCGCGCGTTCTCGGATTGCCCTATCCGGGCGGACCGCACATCGATCGCATCGCTCGCGATGGAGACCCGAAGGCTATCGGCTTCCCACGTGGTCTGACCGGCGGTCGCGACATGGAAAAGCATCGCTTCGACTTCTCTTTTTCAGGGCTTAAGAGTGCCGTTGCGCGCCATGTGCAGCATGAGCAACGGATGGGTCGCGAATTTTCGGTTGCCGACATCGCGGCTTCATTCCAGGACGCGGTATGCGACGTGTTGACTAAGAAGACGATTCAGGCCTGCGTGGCCAATGGCGCGAAAACTCTCATCATTGGTGGCGGCGTTGCAGCCAACGGCAGATTGCGCGAATTCGCCGCTGAGCGGGCAGCGAAGGACGGAATCGAGGTCCGAGTGCCTCGGCCGGGACTTTGTACCGACAACGGTGCGATGGTGGCCGCACTGGGTGCAGAACTCGTACGGCGTGGTCGCAAGCCATCGAGCCTCGACTTACCGGCGGACTCTTCGATGCCTGTCACCCAGATCGTTGCGTAGCCGGCGCACCGAAACCACCTCCTTGATGGGCGTGTCGAGCCTCCTCGGCACACGGGGAGCCAAACTTCGCCATCGCCGCAACCGTGACTGTGTCCAGCACGTCGAGGATTGCGATGACTCCGAAGATTCGCTAGAACTCACCGCCGGTGAGTAGCGCAAAAATGCCTAACAGCGCCGCAATGGAAGACGATCCGACAGTCAGTCTGATGATGATCGTCCGGATCGCCAGCGCCCGTTCGTCGGTGGTCATGGCCACAGCAAGCGGTCGGAGGGGTCCTTATTCACACCCGGTGACGGATGAAGCGCACCGCCTGTCCGGGCCGTACCTGGCCGAGCAGGTCGCTGTCGGCATCGATGACCGTCGCAATCACCGGATAGCCGCCGGTCACCGGATGGTCGGGACCGAAAACGATCGGTTGACCGTCGGAGGTTACCTGTATGGCGCCGCGTAAGCACGGGGTCGGCGGTAATTCGCGCGCGATTGCGCGGGACAGGACAGGTCCATCGAGCCGGATGCCGACACGGTTGGATTGCAAACCGGCAGTCCACCCCGCGCCCAAGAGCGCGGATATCGCACCAGTGTCGAACCAGTCAGTGTGCGGACCGAGCACGATGCGCATCGCCAGATCTCCTGCGCCCAGTCGTGAGTCGGGCTCGCCGCCGCCGGTTCCGCTTCGCCGCGTCCGCCCAACCGGGAGACAATCGCCCACGGCCACCGGTGGCGGTCCCAGATGGGCGAGCGTGTCGGTTGATTTCGACCCCAGCACCGGTGCAGCATCCCAACCGCCGATGATCGACACGTAGGAGCGCATACCGATGACGACCGTGCCAAGAAAGAGCGTCTGCCCGCGGGTAACGGTGATCGGTTGCTCGTGGCGAACAGGTCGTCCATCCACATCGGCGGGACCAACCGCGCCGGTTACGCACACGGTATGGGTATCGTCTGCGCGTAGTTGCAAACCGCCGATGAGCACTTCAAGACCGGCAGTGTTTTCGAGATTGCCGAGGATCCGGTTGCCGCGTCGCAGTGCCGCGCGATCAAAAGCGCCCGACGCGGTGACGCCCATCGCTGCATAGCCGGCACGCCCCAGGTCCTGCAGCAGCGTCTGAGGGCCGGTTGCCATGACAGTGAATGTCATGCCATCGCTACGAACCGCACCCGCTGCCCCGCCGCCAACAGCGCGGGCGGCTCGCGGTCGAGATCCCACAGCTGGGCATCAGTATGGCCGATGATCTGCCAGCCGCCGGGCGAATCGCTGGGATAAATTCCGCTGAATCGGTCAGCCAGGGCGACTGAGCCGGCCGGTATGCGGGTTCGCGGCGAGGCCCTGCGCGGCACCATGAGCCGCGGGTCACCGCCGACAAGGTAGGAGAATCCGGGTGCAAAACCGCTGAAAGCAACGGTCCACGGGCGGGCACCGTGCAGCTCTACAACGTCACTGGGGGACAGTTGGATCGATGCCGCAACCTCGTCGAGGTCCACACCGTCATAGCGCACAGCAATGTCGATTGGTGGCGATGACCGGCCGACATCGGCGCCGCGGGGTGTCGTACGACCGACCAGTTTTCGCATCTTGGCCGGATTGCCGCGCAGAAGAACCGACTGGGCACCCAGCACCACGTCGGCTTCGTCCAAGGCGGCATACCAGTCGTAGGCTTCCTCAAGTGAAGCGCAATCGAGCAACAGTGCCGTGTCGCCGTAGGGGAGGAGTCGCATCAGGTGAACTTTTCGATGGTGGCGCCGGCTACGCCGAGGGCCCGGCGTATGGCACGGGCGAGCGCGAGGGCACCGGGACTGTCGCTGTGGACGCAAATCGACTCGACGTCAGCGTGCAGCAATCGCGCAGCCTGTGCGGTGACGGCCATCGTGTCGGTAAGCACAGCGCCCCGCTCGGTACGTGGGACCAAAGTTCCGTCAAGGGTGTAGGCGCGATCGGCAAACCCTTCGGCGACGGCACGGATGTCGCGTGCCGTGGCGATCTCCAATGAGGCAGACCCGGGCAGGCCGAGCAACGGCAATTTGAAAGGCTCGATCGCCTCGATGACCGCTTGCGCTTGCTCACGGTCGGACGCAATTGTGTTGTAGAGGGCGCCATGAGGTTTGACGTAGACGACGTCGCCGCCAACCGATCGGGCCATGGCCCACAGGTGCGCGATCTGGCGTGCCACTTCAGCGGCGAGCTCGTCACTGCCGATGTCCATGGGTAAACGGCCGAAGCCGTCGCGGTCGGGGTAGCCGACCTGGGCACCGATGGCGACTCCATGCTGGACGGCGGCCTCACAGGTGGCGCGGATCAACTCATCGTCGCCGGCATAAGCGCCGCAACAGACGTTGGCGCTCGTGACGACAGTCAGCAGGTTGCGGTCCTCGCCCGATGACCATCGCTGGGCCGATTCGCCCAGGTCGGCATTGAGGTCGACGCGCATATTGATGACCCTAGCCGGGGAGGTCGTTCAAGCCAATGGAGCGAGCGCCTTCGTGAGGTCGTCAATGAGGTCCTGCGGATCTTCCAGGCCCACCGACAGTCGCAACACCGAAGCTGCCGGGCGCGCTTCGACAGCGACGGGTCGGTGGGTGAGGGCGGCCGGGTGTTGGATGAGTGAATCGACCCCACCCAGTGAAACCGCATGGGTGATGAGCGAGCAGCCTTCGGCGGTTGCCGACGCAGCGTGATAGCCGCCCTTGAGCTCGAAGGCAAGGATCGCACCCGGTCCGCTCATTTGCGTACCGACCAGGCTGAGCGGGTCGCGGCCCTTGAGGCCCGGAAAGAACACCCGGTCGACGGCCGGTTGTTCGCTCAGCCATGCAGCTATTGCGATGGCCCCTGCCTGCTGTGCACGCACGCGGATCGGCAGCGTCTGGAGCCCGCGATGCAATTGGTATGCCGCCAGCGGGTGCAGCAGACCGCCGGTCAGTGCGCGCACCTGGCGCAGACGTGAAGCCCAAGCCGGCGCACAGGCGATGACTCCGCCCAAGACGTCGCCGTGGCCACCGAGGAACTTCGTAGCCGAATGCAGCACCAGTGATGCTCCCTGCTGACGGGGTTGCTGCAGCACCGGGGTCGCGAAGGTGTTGTCGACCAGCACCGGCACGTCACCGCACTGGGCGACGACTGCGGCGATGTCGACAAGTTCGACGGTCGGGTTGGCCGGTGTCTCAAGCACGATGAGTCCGGTGTCGGGGCCGATGCTGTCGCCCACGGTGTTGGGATCGGCCCAACTGACGGTGGTGCCCAAAAGGCCGGTCGCCAGCACGTGGTCGGTACCGCCGTACAACGGTCGAACCGCAACGATGTGCGGTGTGCCGGCCGTGACACACGCGAGCAGACAGGCACTCAGTGCTGCCATACCGGAGGCAAAGGCGACTGATTCCTCACAGTCTTCGAGCTCGGCAAGGGCACGTTCAAAGCGATCGACGCCGGGATTCCAGAGCCGCTGGTAGACGAAGCTGTGGTCGGAGTCGGGTCGGCCGCCGGTGGCCAGTTGTGCATAGGAGTCGCCGCCATTCTCGACATTGGCAAGCGGGTAGGTGCTCGACAGGTCGATGGGTGGGACGTGGACACCCAGCGCCGCGAGATCGTCGCGGCCGGCATGGACGGCACGGGTGTCAGAGGTGCTCATAGCGTTCCTTGGGTGAGAGATCGGTGTCATCAATATCACCCTGTCTTCGCTCGATCTGCAATGGTGCTGCAGAATTCGTCACAAAATACCATTATTGTCGTCGAATCTACGGTGAGTGGCGACTAACATGGCTGCATGCCGAAGGATCGACAACGACTGCCAAGCGGGCCCGCGCCGCGCCCCCCGCCACTCCTGGATCGCGTCGACAAGGCACTTGTCGAGGCGCTCATGGATGACGGCCGGCTGCCCAATGCGACGCTGGCTCGCCGAGTCGGCATTGCCGAGTCAACGTGATTGGGGCGCGTCAGGTCATTGCGTGAACGTGGAGTGATTACTGGGATTCATGCGCACATCGATCTGGCCTCGGTCGGCATGCCGGTCGAGGCGATGGTGGCGGTGCAGTTCGGCGGCCATGCCCGAGCCCAGTTCGAGACCTTCCGTGCTGAAGTGCCGCACCTGCCCGGTGTCCTGTCAGCGATCCACGTCAGCGGTGCCAACGACTACCTCGTGCATGTGGCCGCGGCGTCATCGGATGCGTTGCGCGACTTCGTGCTTGACCAGCTAACCAGCAGGCCGGGCGTGGTCCATGCCGAGACAAGCCTTGTTTTCGAGGCGACGCGCGGGACCCGGTCTATTTAGGTTCGATGTCGGGTGCGCCCACGATCGGATCGACCAGGAACGCCCGTGCCTGGCCCTGCACCCGCGTCATGATCACGGTGGCACGCTCTTCGCCTTTGAGTCGCAGCCGCTTGAGCAAAGCATCGGGGGTGATGTCGACGCCGCGTTTCTTGATCGTCAGCTCGCCGATGTCGCGGTCCTTGAGGGCGGCCTTCAGTGCCTTCTCCCGGAAGGGCAACTCGGCCAGGACCTCAAAGGTGCGAGCAAAGGACGTCGCGGTGAACGCATTGGCGCTCACGTAGGCAATGTGTTCATCGAGCAACCAACCGCCAACCTGTGCGGCCACCGCGGTGACCAGCCCGGCGCGGATCACCGCATCGTCGGGTTCATAAATCACCGCGCCGACTCCGCCGTGTGGTGCAGCGCCCGGATCGTCGGCTTCGGTCAGTGTCGCGCCGGTGGGCAAGAGCGTTGCTCGGTGCCGCGCCGTCGCAAAGCGCGGACTCCATAGGCATGCTTCGACCAGGGAGCCACCGTCGCTGACCCATTCGGCCTCGGCGCCTTCGGGGATCATCCGGTGTGCGATACCGGGCATCGTCTTGACCACGGCTCCGGCAGCCAGCATGGCTGTTGCGAATTCCCACGAGGGCTCGAAATCCTTTGGGTTGAAGGTGCGTCCGCGGGCGCTGCGCCGTGCCGGGTCGATAAAAGCGGTCTCGTCGGCGCCGATCTTCAGGGCGGTCGCGTCGGTGCACTCGATGCGACCGGGCAAGCCCAACGCAACGAGATTGGCTTGTGAAATCAGCGCACGTACCGGATCGAGTTCGACGCCGCGGGTCTCCATACCGGCACGCGCGAAGGCGATAAGGTCGCCGCCGATGCCACAGCCGAGGTCTACGACGCGCTTGACGCCGGCCGCGACGAGCCGTGATGCACGATGAGCGCTCACCGAGGCGCGTGTCGATTGCTCTAACGCATCGTGGGTGAAATACATTCGGGCCGCGTCAGAACCGAACTTGGGACTGGCCTTGTGGCGCAAATGGTTTTGCGTGACCGCGGCAGCGACGAGGTCAGCATCGTGCTCTCTGCGCAACCGGGTCCCCAACGCGAGGTCAGACTCGATGCCCGCGCAGTCAGCGACCTCTGCGAGGAGGGCTTGTCCATCGGCCGACAACAGTGCGGTGAAGGTGCGGACATCCATACCGACGATGATGCAGTACGCCCCTAGCGGATGCGAATTTGCCTCATCGCGCCGGCGCCACGAGTCAAGATGGTTAGCACTCTGTTGGCTCGAGTGCCAGAGGGTGATAGATTTTGGCTTGGCACTCTCACCATGAGATTGCCAATCGTGTGCATGATCCCCGCGACGGCGTGCACACAAAACGTCAAGATCTGCGCCGGGCCTCTGGCGTGGACAAGCTTTCATCCTAAATGAAAGGGGAGGTCGACAAGTGTCGGTCACCATTAAGCCGCTCGAAGATCGTATTGTCCTCAAGACTCTCGAAGCCGAGCAAACCACCGCATCCGGTCTGGTCATTCC
>JBBSRT010000042.1:0-10444 GCA_038242765.1 Propionibacteriales bacterium | reverse complement strand
CCCCGTTGACGAAAACTGGGATGTCGCACTTGCCGTGGTGGCGCATCCCGATGACCTCGAATTCGGTGCGGCTGCTGCCATCGCCCGCTGGACCGGTCAAGGCAAAAAGGTTATCTATTGCATGGTCACCAGCGGCGAGGCAGGCATCGATGCCATGGAGCCCGACGAGTGCCGCGAGGTCCGTATGGCCGAACAGATCGAGTCGGCCCGCATCGTGGGTGTCGACGTTGTCGAGTTCTTAGGTCTGCCCGATGGCGTGCTGGAGTATGGCGTCGACCTGCGTCGTTCGATCGCTGCCGTCATACGCCATCACAAACCTCAAATCGTGCTCACCAACAACTTCCGCGAGACGTGGGGCGGACGCAGCCTCAATCAGGCCGACCACATTGCCGTCGGCCGAGCGACCGTCGATGCGGTTGGCGATGCGGGCAATCGGTGGGTTTTCCATGACCAACTCGCCGACGGGCTCCATCCCTGGAACGGTGTACGGGAGGTTTGGGCCAACGGCTCCCCGCAATCGACCCATGGCGTCGACACGACCGACACATTCGACAAGGGCGTCGAGTCGTTGCGCGCGCACAGCGCATACATCGAAGGACTGGGTTGGCAAAACTTCGACGCCGGCGAATTCCTCGAAGGTACCGCTCGCCCCGCAGGAAGCCGTATGGGCGTCAAGTTCGCCACCACTTTCGAAGTGTTTTCCATGGGCTGGGGCGAATAGTTCGTCGTGCGACGTTGGTCGGCCCATCCGTGATCATCTGACCTGGAGTGCACTCCGCGGCTAAAACGCCAGGCTCCGTGGATGACCAAAAACGTCAGCACAGCGCTCTCAGTTGCCACCACCGGGTATCCGGTGTTCGCGCTAGCCAACCCCCGTCACCTGGGAAAAGCACTCACCGCCAATCCTCTCAAACAGGGTGACTACGACCTGTCTGCACGCGTTTTCGGTGCCCGTGACCTCGTAGTCAGTGCGCTTGCGATTTTTGCTCCGACTTCAACGGCACCTGAGCACGCAATGGTGGCGCGAGTCATTTTCGACCTGACCGACGCATCAATGTTCACGCCTCAGGCACAAGCCACAGGCGCAAAAGCCAAAATCCTCGGTGCGACCCTGATGTGGGCGGCCCTCAACGCGACGGCCATCGTGCTCGACCGCCGCTGAGGCGTTCGACGAAGGTCAATGCGACCTGGTTTCGTCATCACAGTCGGCCGGGCCGGTCTCGACGGGGGACTATGTGAGCTCGAGCAAGAGGTCGCCGCCTTCGCAGGAACGCGGCCCTGAGATGACCAGACGCCCGACTGTCCCCGAGCTTGGTGCGGTGATCGAGGCCTCCATCTTCATGGCCTCGATCGTGGCAAGCACCTGACCGGCCTCGACACAATCCCCTTCGGCGACCGCGGGGCTGACCACGCCCGCAAATGGGACCGCCACGTGTGACGGGTCCTGAGGGTCTGCCTTCTGCGCCTGCGCGACGGTGACATCGACCGAGCGGTCCCGCACCATCGTCGGCCGCAGCTGACTGTTGATGGTTCCCATCACGGTGCGCATTCCCCGGTCATCGGCCTCACCGACGGCCTCAAGGCCGAGCAACATCAGCCGACCCTCGTCGATCTCGACCTCGATCTCGCGGTCAGGACGCAGCCCGTAAAGGAAGGCGTCCGTGGGCAGAAGCGCCACCTCGCCGTACTCGGCGCGGCTCTGCTCGAACTCATCGGACGGCCCGGGGAACAGCAGTCGGTTGAGGGTTGCCCGCCGGTCGGTTGCCAGCCCCTCAAGGTCCTCGGCCGAAAGCTGCTCCTCGACCGGCTTGATCGTCCGGCCGGCGAGCGCCTTGGTGCGGAACGGTTCGGGCCAGCCGCCGGGCGGATTGCCAAGCTCCCCGGAGAGGAATCCGATCACCGAGGCCGGCACGTCGAAACTGCCCGGGTCCTCGGCGAACTCTGCAGGGTCAGCGCCGGCAGCGACGAGGTGCAGCGCCAGATCACCGACAACCTTGCTCGACGGGGTCACTTTGACCAAATTGCCGAGTATGTCGTTCGCCGCCGCATACATGTCCTCGATCTGCTCGAACTTCTCCCCGAGCCCCAGCGCAATCGCCTGCTGCCTCAGGTTCGACAACTGACCGCCGGGGATCTCGTGGGTGTAGACGCGGCCCGTCGGTGACGGGAGCCCGGACTCAAAAGGTGCATACAGTCGGCGGGTCGCCTCCCAATAGGGCTCGAGGCCATTGACTGCGTCGAGATCCAACCCGGTAGGGCGAGCACTGAAGTCGGTCGCCGCAACCAACGCCGACAACGGCGGCTGGCTCGTAGTGCCCGCCAGTGCCGCCGACGCCGCATCGACGGCGTCAACACCGGCTTCGATCGCGGCCAGCAGCGTGGCGAGCTGTCCGCCGGGAGTGTCGTGAGTGTGCAGGTGGACCGGCAGGTCAAAGCGCTCGCGCAACGCCGATACGAGGGTATGAGCCGCCGGCACCCGCAGCAATCCGGCCATATCCTTGATGGCCAAGATGTGCGCACCCGAATCGACGATCTGCTCGGCGAGGCGCAGGTAGTAGTCGAGCGTGTAGAGCTTTTCGTCGGGGTCGGACAGGTCACCGGTGTAACATAACGCGACCTCGGCCACGGCCTGCCCAGTGTTGCGGATCGCCTCGATCGCCGGACGCATCTGGTCCACGTCGTTGAGCGCGTCGAAGACACGGAAAATGTCGACACCTGTGGCGGTCGCCTCCTCGACGAAGGCTTGCGCCACCTGGACCGGGTAGGGCGTGTAACCCACGGTGTTGCGTCCCCGCAGCAGCATTTGGAGACAGACGTTGGGCGCGGCCTCGCGCAGCAACGCGAGCCGGTCCCACGGATCCTCCTTGAGGAACCGCAGCGCCACGTCGAACGTCGCGCCACCCCAGGCCTCGATCGAGAGCAACTGGGGTGTCATCCGCGCGACGTAGGGCGCGACAGCCACGAGGTCACGAGTTCGCACCCGGGTGGCCAACAACGA
The DNA here is from genome assembly GCA_038242765.1 of Propionibacteriales bacterium. GTDB lineage: Bacteria > Actinomycetota > Actinomycetes > Propionibacteriales > Nocardioidaceae > JBBSRT01. The sequence goes on along the minus strand of JBBSRT010000042.1, from coordinate 7,446 downwards.
CTGGTGGGCATCTCGGAACGTCGTGTCTGTCACGGCGACCTCGTTTTGTGCCCGCAGCGCGGCGGCGAAGCCTTCGGGGCCGAGCTCGAGAAGTCGCTCCCGGCTCCCGTGCGGCGCGGGCGCGTCCAGGTCGAGTGCTGGCAACTTCAAGGCGGGTGCGATGACGCCGGGAGGTGCACCGTAGGGACGGTTGACGGTCACGTCGGCGAGGTAGGACAGGAGACGGCCACCAGCATCGGAGCGCGTCGGCCTGGTGGTCAGACCGGCGTGGTGCTCGACGAACGACGTAGTGACGCGGCCGGCCCGAAAGTCCGCGTCGGCCAGGACCGCCGACAGGAAGGAGATATTCGTGGAGACACCGCCCACCCGGAACTCACTCAGCGCCCGTTGCGCCCGACTCACCGCAGCCTCGAAGGTCCGGCCCCGACAGGTGAGTTTGGTCAGCAACGAATCGAAGTGTGCACCGATTTCGGCACCGGTGTAGGTCGTCCCGCCGTCGAGCCGCACGCCAGGACCACCGGGCGACCTGTAAGTCGAAATCTGGCCGGCGTCAGGCCTGAAGTCATTGTTCGGGTCCTCAGTCGTGATGCGACACTGCAGGGCTGCGCCACGCAACACGATCGAGTCCTGCGTCAACCCCAGGTCGGTCAGCGAGTCGCCGCTGGCGATGCGCATCTGTGCCTGCACAAGGTCAACATCGGTGACCTCCTCAGTCACCGTGTGCTCAACCTGGATGCGAGGGTTCATCTCGATGAAGACGTAGTTGCCGCTTTCGTCAAGGAGGAATTCGACCGTTCCGGCGCAGCTGTAGCCGATTGCCCGCGCGAAGGCGACCGCATCGGCGCACATACGTGTCCGCAGGTCATCGCTCAGGTGCTGCGCCGGCGCGATTTCGACCACTTTTTGGTGACGGCGCTGGACCGAGCAGTCCCGGTCATACAGGTGAACGACGTTACCGGACTCATCAGCGAGGATTTGCACCTCAATGTGGCGGGCCTCGACGACGGCCTCCTCGATGAAGCACGTCGGATCGCCGAAAGCGCCCTCGGCCTCCCGCATCGCCGCATCGATCGAGACGCGCAACTGATCGGGTCCCTCAACCCGCCGCATACCGCGCCCCCCGCCGCCGGCGACTGCCTTGACAAACAGCGGGAAAGCGAGGCTGGCGGCAGCCTCGACCAGAGTGTCGACGTCGCGCGTCGGCGGCACCGACTTCAGCACCGGCACCCCCGCGTCACGAGCCGCGGCGATCGCAGTCGATTTATTGCCGGTCAGCTTCAAGACTCTGGTGCGTGGCCCGATGAAGGTGATACCAGCCGACTCGCATGCCTCGGCTAGGTCTGGGTTTTCACTGAGGAAGCCGTAACCCGGATAGATGGCATCAGCACCACAGGCGACAGCCGCCGCGACGATTAGCGCGGGATCGAGATAGGCACGGACCGGGTGGCCTCGCTCGCCGATCTCGTAGGCCTCGTCGGCGCGGACCCGGTGCTCGGAGCCGCGATCCTCAAACGGGAAGACCGCGACAGTCTTCGCACCCAGCTCATGGGCGGCACGAAAGGCACGGATGGCGATTTCGCCGCGGTTGGCGACAAGGATTTTTTGGAACACGGTGGTGTCCTTCGATCTGGAACAGGGGTTGGCTCAATGTACTCGGTGCCGCCCTCATTGGGATCCTGCGTATCGCACAGAATCGCCCGATTCTGGCAGGACTACAGCGTGGCGTCAAGGCGCTGAGAGAGATCGATCAGCCCACTCGCTTGCCGGTGTCGTTGGCGTTCATCTCGACGAGCAAAGTCAGTAACGGGCCGGAACGCTCAGGGTCGTGAATCAAGTTTATGCAGGTCAGAGCCACTCTGGGCTCCCCCGCCTGGACTCGAACCAGGAACCCTCCGGTTAACAGCCGAATGCTCTGCCAATTGAGCTACAGGGGACCGGCTCCCTCGAGATTTCGCTCGTCGGGAGCACGAGCACCAACCTTAGCAAGTCTGCCACGAAGGTGACCAATCGCCTTGTCCTCGACTCGGCGGACCTGCCCGACGGTCAAACCCGTCGCCGCTGCGGTCTCCGAACGGGTGCACCGCACCGCGTTCACGCTCCCACATCCGAAGCGCAACGCGACGACTTTGGCCTCCAATGCATCGAGACCGCCCAGCACAGCGCGGAGCGCAAAATGCGGGTCGGGTTCGATCGCATCGACGTTGATCTCGAAGTCGTTGATCGGTGTTTCGCGATCATCGGTCTTCATCGCATGAGCGATCCACCACCACGCGTACGAGGCAAGTCGCGTCCCACGATCAGGATCGAAACGGTCGACGGCACGGATGAGCCCTTCGCTCCCCGACTGCACCGCATCCATCAGACGTGCCCCCTTAAAACCCAGATGTCTGGCCCGGGCAACAACGAGGCCCAACATCGAGGTGATGAGCTCGTCGCGTGCGACACGATCACCATCGCGGGTGAGATGAGCGAGGAGAGATTCACGTTCGGCGCTCAATGCCGGCATGTTCGCGATACGAGCCAGATAGGGGTCCATAGGCCCACTGTGCTGCCGATCGGGCAGCACGCCCAGCACCCATACGCGCGGCTGTGGACGAACGACCGCCGCCGTGTTTCTGGGGATAACTCACCGGCGACTGCCGCCGCTGATTGCCGGCACCGGCTCAATAGGCGGTCTGGATGGCCCGCTCGCGCAACGAGCGACGCTGCTGCTCGAGAGCCACGAGCTCACCAAACATCCGGTTGTATTCGTCGGCAGCCTCAACAGGGTTGGTGCGCTGCAGCTTCGACTTGACCTCGGCGATTCGCCGCGCGGTCGTGACTTCCTGCAGTCGCGCGATCAGCGATTCGATCAGCGTCGACGTCACCGAAGTCTGTGCGCGCAGCGGCTCAACAACACATTGACTGAACACACGTTTAAGTTGATCATTGTCCAACGAGTCAGAGATCGCCGACGTCCACGACCGATCAATGGACGACGGCAACGGCTTGGCGCTGACGTGCTGCCAAATCTCTTTCGTCCACGGGTGGGTGAAATCATTGTCACCCAACTCGGCGGCAAACGGGGCCGCAATATCGGGATGCTGCACGATCGCCTTCAACGCTTCACGTTCGTCGGAAAATCGCGGCTCGCCCAGATTTGCGACCGGTTCGGCCAGCTGCTGTGGCACCGGCTGGTCCACGCCCGATTGGTCGTGCGGTGTCGGCGTGGGCGGCCGCGCGGCCTTGGGCGTCACGCTGCGCGCCTTCTTGAGCGCGGCACGCACCTGGTCGATGTCGCTGCCGACCCTGGTCGCGATCTCGCGTATGAACGCTTCAACCTTGGACTTGTCCCGTATGGAAGTCGCCAGCGTGACCGCTTCGCGAATCGCATCAACACGTTGGTCTCCGCGGTCCAGATCATATTTCTTCAGCGTGTTGTCGAGCACGAAACGATAAAGCGGTATACGCGAGGCAATGAGTTCACGCACCCCGGCATCGCCGTGTTGGAGCCGCACATCGCAAGGATCGAGACCCTCCCGGTCGACCGCGACATAGGTTTGGGACACAAACTGCTCATCACCGGCGAACGCTTTCATCGCGGCCCGTTGGCCGGCCTCATCTCCGTCGAAAGTGAAGATCACCTCGCCATGGAATGCATCCTGGTCGAGCAGTATGCGCCGCAAGATGCGCCCGTGGTCTTCGCCGAATGCCGTGCCGCACGTCGCGACAGCTGTCTTGACCCCCGCCTGGTGGCAGGCCATCACATCGGTGTATCCCTCGACGACGACGGCCTGGCTCGTCGAGGAGATCTCGCGGCGGGCGAGGTCCACGCCATACAGCACCTGGCTCTTCTTGTAGAGCGGAGTCTCGGAGGTGTTGAGATATTTGGCCTCCACCCGGTCATCGTCGAACATGCGGCGCGCGCCAAAACCGATCACGTCTCCGGTCATTTCTCGAATCGGCCATACGAGCCGGCCCCGGAACCGGTCATAAAGGCCCCGCGAACCGTGCGAACAAAGACCGCCAACGGTGAGCTCTTCCTCGGTGAATCCCTTCGCGCGCAAATGCCGGCTGAGGGCCTCGCCGCCACGCGGCGCGAAACCCACCCCGAAGACCTCCGCTGCAGCGCGATCGAAGCCGCGGTCGCTGAGGAACTGCCTGCCCGCCAACGAATCCGGCCCGCTGGCAAGCTGCTGGGCATAGAAGTCGGCGGCCATCTTGTGCGCTTCGAGCAGACGTCCGCGTTGCCGCGGATCGCGGCGTGGGCCGCGCTGCTCACCCTCCTCGTAGCGCAATTGGATGCCATATTTGGTGGCCAACCGTTCAACAGCCTCGGCGAAACCTAGCCCCTCGATCTCGCGCAAAAAAGTGAACACATCGCCGCTGGCACCGCAACCGAAACAGTGATAAAAACCTTGCTGCGGGCGTACATGGAACGACGGCGACTTCTCGTCGTGGAAGGGACACAGGCCCTTGCTCGAATCAGCGCCAGCCTTGCGCAGCGTCACATATTGTTCGACGACCTCATCGATGCGGGCGCGCTCACGGACCAGCTGTACGTCCTCATCCTTGATCAGTCCGGCCATGATGCGATGAGTCTACGAGAGAAGTCGGCGCGCCCATAGATGGGCGGACGGATCTGTTAATGATGCAACCTGATCGATGACGACCCGCAGCCGAGCGGCATCATCGGCGGCCGCCGCCAAGTCGCCCTGGAACTCAGGTTCGAGGTGCTGATCGCCGGTTTCGGCCAACATGGCGGCCAACGCCATCAGCAACTCCTGCTGCTCGCGGAGCTTGTCGACGCGACCATCAGCGCGCATCACGTAGTGCGCGGCGATCGCCTTGAGGACGATGATTTCTTGGCGCGTATCGGTGGGAACCTCGACATCGGCGTCGTATCGCGTGATGGGGCCGGTGCCCCACCGTTCGGTGGTGGCGGCTTCGACCGTGGCCACAAATCGTCCGATGAGTGCGCTGGTCAGCCGCTTGAGCAGTGCCCGCGATTCGCGTCTGCCGTCGAACGGGATCGATGGCCATTTGCGCATCTGTTGTAACCGTTCGAGCGCCTCGTCGAGATCATTATCGCTGCTCTGCGGCGAATACCAGTCGCGTGCCACCGCCCATGCCGGAGCGGTGTCGAGGTCATCAAGTGAAAACCATCCGCCGACAACACCGTCCTCGACGTCGTGGACGCAATAGGCGACGTCATCGGCAAGGTCCATGACCTGAGCCTCGACGCAGCGACGACGATCCGCCGCACCCTTGCGCAACCAGTCGAAGACTGGCAGGTCGTCAACGTAGGCGCCGAACTTTGGGGCCATCGCACTGGCCTCGTCGAGTGTCCACGGATATTTGACACAGGCATCGAGTGTCGCCCTGGTCATGTTGAGGCCGACGCTGTGTCCGCGTCCGTCGAAGGTTTTCGATTCGAGCCGGGTCAGGATCCGCAACGTCTGGGCGTTGCCCTCAAAACCGCCACAACCGGCTGCGACGCGGGCCAGAGCCTGTTCGCCGTTGTGGCCGAACGGCGGATGGCCCAAATCGTGGGCTAGCGCTGCCGAGTCGACGATGTCAGGATCACAGCCCAACGATTTGCCGAGCTCGCGGGCAACCTGTGCGACCTCGAGTGAATGGGTGAGCCGGTTGCGCACGAAGTCGTCGGACCCGGCGCCCATCACCTGGGTTTTGGCCGACACTCGACGCAACGCTGCCGACTGCAGCACTCGAGCGCGGTCACGCTCAAAAGGAGTGCGCCCGGGACGCTTGTTAGGTTCGTGTACGAGGCGTTCGCGCGCTTCGTCGCCATAGGGATCGGTCATCGCGAGCAGGCTACCAATAACCTCGTTGCGTCATACGAATCGAGCGCTATGGCAGCCGAATTGGATGACGTCACGGCAGCGGGGCAGCGGAAGGACGGCGACGTGCTCACCAACGGCCGTTGCGCGGGCGCGGCTGGCAGCGCGGGCAGCTAAACGATGAACGGTTCATGAACGAGTCGCGCCGAATGAGGGTCCCGCACCGATCACAGGGCAACCCGGCGCGGCCATAGGCGTGCAACGACCGGTCGAAGTAGCCGCTCTCACCGTTGACGTTGACATACAAGGCGTCAAAGGAGGTGCCGCCCTGACCGAGCGCCGCCGTCATCACGTCGTGCGAGGCCTCAACGAGTCGGCCGATCTCAGGTCGGCGCAGCGTGTCGGTAGGGCGCGCGAAGTGTAATTTGGCGAGCCACAAGGCCTCATCGGCATAAATGTTGCCAATGCCTGAAATGAGACTCTGGTCGAGCATGGCGCGTTTGATGCCGGTCTTGCGACCCCTGATGCGTTTGGCGAAAGCGTTGAGATCGAAACGCGGGTCGAGCGGGTCGCGGGCGATGTGGGCGATCTCGTCGGGCAGGGCGGCACCGTCAGCGCTGACGAACATGCCGCCGAAGATGCGCTGGTCGACAAAACGCAACTGTTGGCCACTATCGAATCCGATCGTGACCTTGAGATGTTTTTCGGGCGGCGCATCGGGGTTTTGAATCAACACTTGACCGCTCATACCGAGGTGTACGACCAAAGCGTCGTCGCTGTCGAGTGACAACCACAAATATTTGCCCCGCCTGTGAGCTCCGAGGATCGTGCGGTCGGTGAGCTGATCGACAAGGTCGGCCGGGCCGGCGAGGTGACGCCGTACGGAGCGGACGTCATGAACCTCGACACAGGTGATCGTATGGCCAACGCTATGGGTGGCGATGCCGAGACGGACGACCTCGACCTCGGGTAGCTCAGGCATTCAGGGGGTCGGTGGCCGACTCTGTGCGACCTGATGCCTCCACCGCATCGAGCTGTGCCCGGATCGCGATCCACGCCTTCTCGGCGACCTCTTGCTCGGCTTCCTTCTTGGAGCGTCCGTGCCCGCCGCCGTAGTTAAGAGCGCCGACGACGACCTGCGCGGTGAAGCTCTTGTCGTGGTCGGGCCCGGTGCTGCTCAACACGTATTCGGGGACGCCAAGCCCGTTGTTGGCGCTGATCTCCTGCAGGCTTGTCTTCCAGTCGAGGCCGGCGCCCAGATCAGCGGCAGCTGCGATGATCGGGTCGAAGATGCGATGCACGACTTCGGCGGACCGTTCGATACCGAACTGCACATATATCGCCCCGAGCAGGGCTTCGACCGTGTCGGAAAGGATCGAAGACTTTTCGCGACCACCTGTTGCTTCCTCTCCGCGTCCCAGACGTACGAAATCGCCGATGCCCAAGGTGCGGGCAACCACGGCAAGCGCTTTGGCGCTGACCACCGCGGCTCGCAACTTCGCCAGCTGCCCTTCGGGGAGATCGGGATGGAGCCTGAAAAGCGTGTCGGTGACGACCAAACCCAACACCGAGTCGCCCAAAAACTCGAGGCGCTCATTGTTGGGGATCTGGCCGTGCTCATAGGCAAACGATCGGTGCGTGAGCGCATGGGCAAGCAACTCGGGAT
>JBBSRT010000041.1:0-10618 GCA_038242765.1 Propionibacteriales bacterium | reverse complement strand
GACTTGTTAGAAGCGAATGGTGCCATTTTTACAGGCCAGGGCAAAGCGCTCAACGACCGGGCCAGCCGAGATGTGAAAGTGTTGGTGGTCGGCAACCCTGCCAACACAAACGCGTTGATTGCGCTGAAAAATGCACCCGACCTGCGACCCACCCAGTTTTCGGCGATGACTCGGCTCGACCACAATCGCGCCCTAAGTCAACTCGCTGCCAAAACGAATACGCCGGTACGGGATGTGAAAAACGTCATCATTTGGGGGAACCACTCGAACACGCAGGTTCCCGACCCGTTTCATGCAACCGTGGCAGGTGTCCCCGCCACCGACTACGTCACGCAAGGGTGGATCGAAAACGACTTCATCCCTACGGTCCAAAAGCGTGGCGCTGCCATTATCGAAGCCCGCGGCGCTTCGTCGGCCGCCTCGGCCGCTTCGGCGACGATCGATGCTTCCCGCGACTGGCTCAGCGGCACCCCCGCGGGTGATTGGGCGTCGATGGCAGTGGTTTCCGATGGCTCGTACGGCGTTCCCGAGGGCCTGATCTACTCGTTCCCCGTCACCACGACAAATGGCGACTGGCAAATCGTGCAGGGTCTCGACATCGATGACTTTTCGCGCGCGAAGATGGATGCGACCGCACACGAGCTCACCGAGGAACGCGAAGCAGTCAAAGGGCTCGGTCTGATCTGAGTTTGAGTCTGCACCCCACGCGTTTTGTACGCCGCCCACGTGTTGCAACACGTGGGCGGTGCACGTTTACCACGAGCCCGTGGTGTTCCGACGGGGAATCAGGACGGCGGCGGCGGCACGATGACGGCAAGGACCACCAGCGCGACGCCGAGGAACGTCATCCAGACAGCATCGAATGTGCGCCCACGCACCCGCAACAGACCCAAATGGTCATAGGGCACCACGAGGCGCAGACCAGCACCGGCCACGAAGGAGCATCCGATCGTTGCTAGACCAATTCGCCACGGACCCGCGAGGATCAGCACTAGGCCGGCGGCAACTCCGGTCAGCACCAGCAGGTAAAGCCGTGAACCGCGGCTAAACGGGAACGACAACATTACGAAGCCGTGGGCTCGGCGCTGCTGGCGACATTCCAGGTGCTGCCGAGGTCATCGCCCACCAAGATGGCGCCAAAGCCGGCGGTTATACCTCGCTGGCCCAGGCTGTCCACCCGCTCACGGAGTTCGGCTTTGATTGCCGCTGCGGCGGCCTTGCCGTCAAGGATCTTCGCGCTCACAGGCCGAGTGTTTCACAACCGTGCCTCGACTCATGGTTCATGCCGGTTGGCCCGCGCCGCTTTCGGTGTCGCGTAGGACGAATACTTGGGCACCCATACCGCGAATGCGACGGCAGCCAACAGTCCTGCCGATCCGATTGCGACGATGCCCGCGGCAAGCGACCATACGGTGGCAACCACCGACACGACGATCGGGCCGGCCGCATTGCCAGAATCGCTGACCAGACGCCAGATGCCCAGGAACCGGACACGGTTGTGCGCAGGAGCGGCGTCGGCGCCCAAGGTCAACATGATGCCCGAACCGATGCCGTTGCCCAGGCTCATCACCATCGCCACGATTGTCAGCGAAACCATCCCGGTGGTGAGCGGCAGCGTCATCATGGCCCCACCCAGGATGACCATCGCCGGTAGGGCGATCGCGAGTCGGCCATACTCGTCCATCACCTTGCCGGCCGGATAAAACAGCGCCATATCCACAGCCCCGGCGATGGCAAACACGAAACTGATTGCTTCGGCGCTCAAACCGAGGTGGTCGCCCCACAGTGGCAATACCGTTTGTCGGGCAGCACGGACCGCACCGACGGCCAGGATGGCAAGGCCAAGAGTGGCAAAGAGTCGCCGATGGTCGATGAGGGTCCGGTATGACGTGATGCCGCCACGGGTCGAGGGGGGTTGATCGCCAGGCACCTCGACATCGCCGACGACCAACAGGAGCGCCGCGGCGACGGCGGCGGCCGCCATCGCCACGACATAGCCGCCGCGCAATCCGATGAGCATGATGGCTCCGGCGCCGGCGAGCGGGCCGATGAATAGACCGATGCGGTGTGCCCCGGCAAGTGACGACATGGCGCGTGCACGCAGATCGACCGGCGCTACATCGATCAGATAAGAGTGCCGGGCCAGGTAGAAGGCAGCATTCGACATGCCGACGACGATCAGTGCGAGTCCTAAAACGGGCAGCGAAGTGGCCACCATGCAGGCGAAGAAGGCGATCAGGGCTAGCCCGGCGGACAGAATCATCGAGGTGCGGTCTCCGATCCGGTCAGCCAGCACTGAGGCCGGTATGTCGCCCAGCACGCGACCTACGCCCAGCAGCACCAGCATGAACGCCGCCGTGCCCACCGATGCGCCCATCTGCGAGGCCGACAAGACGATGATCGGGGCGATGGCACCATTGCCGACTTCGTAGACCAGAGCTGGCAAGAATGCTGAGGGCACCAGGCTAAGCAGTCCGCGCTGACCAGGAGACGTTGTCATACCGGTGTTGTCGATACTTCGGGTGTTCGATGGTCACGGGCCAGCGCAAGGCAAATTACGGCAACCAGGATCAGCGCACCGCCGACTGCCTGAAACACTGACAAACTCTCGCCGAGCAGCCACATCGCTAACAGGACCGTCACCACCGGTTCGAGGGTCGACATCACCGAGGCCGACGTCGCTCCGAGCCTTTGCAGACCGGCAAAGAATGTCAGAATTGCCACGACGGTGCAGATCACCGCAATCGAGGCCAGCGACAACCAGCCGCGCTCCGAGGCGGGCAGCGAGTCAGATAGGCCGCTGACCATACGGACCGCGACGATGACGCCGCAGACGATCGCCGCAACACAGCAGACGATGGTCGCGACCATCAACGGATGCTGCCCACGAGTGGCCACCGCGCCAACGAGGATGTAAATCGAGTAGATCGCCGCGGCGGCGACGCCGAGGGTTATGCCCACCACTTCACCAGAGCCGCCACCGACCACCATCGCGGTGCCCAGCAGCACAATAGTCAGCGCGAGACCGGAGGTCAGGTTGATCGGTTCATGCAGGAACATCACCGCAAGGATCGCGACGAGTGCCGGGTAGAGATACAGCAGAAGGGCCACGAGGCTCGCGTCGGCATGTTCGAGGGCAAGGAAAAAGCAGTATGACTGGCCGACGTAGCCGATGCCGCCCATCGCGGCGACTGCCGCAACCGTGCGGATGCCAGGGACAGACAATCGCAGTGCTGCCGCGATCGCCAAGAGGATGACCGCGGCGAGCGCGAAGCGGACGAAAAGCACCGTCGCGGTGTCGACTCCATCCTGCTGCGCCCATACACCGAATATCGCCATCGCTCCGAAGGATGTTGCCGAGATGACAACCAGGACCGCGCCAACAACTCGATCAGACATAGCCGCAGGCCGGCATGGGTCAGTGGAAGAAGTGTCGGGTGCCGGTGAAATACATCAAGATGCCGGCGGACGCGGCCGCCTCGATGACTTCGGAATCGCGCACCGAGCCGCCCGGCTGGACGACGGCGCGCACACCAGCATCGATCAGTACCTGCAGCCCGTCGGCGAACGGGAAGAAGGCATCCGAAGCAGCCACTGAGCCGCGGGCGCGTTCGACACCGGCCCGCTCGACCGCGAGTCCGCAGGAATCGACGCGATTGACCTGTCCCATGCCAACGCCAACCGAAGCGCCGTCCTTGGCCAGGAGGACCGCGTTGGACTTCACCGAACGTGTCGCGGTCCACGCGAAGGCCAGATCGGCCAGCGTGGCGGCATCGGCGGCAGCACCCGCAGCCAGCGTCCACGCCGACGGGTCGTCGCCGGCGGCATCAATGCGGTCAACGTGCTGCATCAACACTCCGCCGCTGATCGCACGAAACTCGACAGACGCGGTCGCCTCATCTGCAGTACAGCGCAGGATGCGGATGTTCTTCTTGGCGACAAGCACATCCAGTGCACCGTCTTCATAGTCGGGGGCAACGATCACCTCGGTGAACACGTCGGCAACCTGGCGGGCCATGGCAACCGAGACCGTACGGTTGGCCGCGACCACTCCACCGAACGCCGAAACAGGGTCACAAGCATGCGCACGCGCATGGGCTTGGGCGATGTCGGCGCCGATGGCGATGCCGCAAGGGTTTGCGTGTTTGATGACGGCCACAGCTGGTTCGCTGTAGTCGAAGGCGGCGCGGCGAGCCGAATCGGTGTCGACATAGTTGTTGTAGGACATCGCTTTGCCGTGCAGTTGTTCGGCAGCAGCAAGACCACCACCGCCGTCGGTGTAGAGGGCGGCTGGCTGGTGGGGGTTTTCGCCGTAGCGCAGCGTCGTGCCCTTGCGCCATGTTTTCCCGGCGAACTCGGGCCAGCCGTCCTCAGCAGCGGCATACTCATCGGCAAACCAGGAGGCGACCGCGACGTCATAGGCGGCGGTGTGGGCGAATGCAGCGGCGGCCAGCCGTTTACGCGTCGCAAGGTCGAAACCGCCGTTCCGAGCGGCTGTCAGCACCTCACCATAGCGATTCGGTGACACAACGACCGCAACCGACGGGTGGTTCTTCGCCGCAGCGCGCACCATCGATGGGCCACCAATGTCGATCTGCTCGACGCATTCATCGGGCGTTGCGCCAGAGGCCACCGTGGATGCGAACGGGTAGAGATTGGCCACGACGAGGTCGAAGGGTTCGATACCGAGGTCGGCGAGCTGGCGTTGATGGGTTTCGAGTCGCGAATCGGCAAGGATGCCCGCGTGGACCCGCGGATGCAGCGTCTTGACGCGTCCGTCGAGACATTCGGGAAAACCGGTCAGGTCCTCCACCTTTGTCACCGGCACACCGGCGCCGGCAATGACTCCGGCGGTGGAGCCGGTCGACACGAGCGCGACGCCCGATTTGTGGAGCCCGACGGCGAGCTCGGCCAGACCTGTCTTGTCATAAACTGAGATCAATGCCCGTCGCAGCGGTCGCTTGTCGTTGCTCACTTATACACCTTCTTGTTGTCCGGATCGCACCGTTGTGTTGTGCAAGCTCAATCCTGTCCGCACCATCTGGCCGACCTGCTCGACGAGCATCGCCCGTTCGGCGACCTTGATTCGCTCGTGCAGCGACGTCACGTTGTCGTCCTCGATCACCGGCACCGCGGTTTGGGCCACGATTTGTCCGGTATCGATGCCGTCGTCGACGACAAAAAGGGTCGCCCCGGTGATTTTGACCCCGTAGGCAAGAGCATCGCGCGGAGCATTCATGCCTGGGAAGGAGGGTGACAACGCCGGATGGGTGTTGAGGGTCCGGCCGCCGAACATGGCAAGGAACGCGGGTCCGACGAGCTTCATGAAGCCCGCGAGCACGACGAGCGTCGGGTCGTATGAGGCCACTTGGGCAGCCAACGCTGTGTCCCACGAGGCGCGGTCCTCATAATCGCTGTCCACTTCGATGAATGTTTCGATGCCGGCGTGTTCGGCACGTTCGAGCGCCGCAATACCAGGCCGGTCCGCGCCGACTGCGGCAATGTGTGCACCGAATGAGTCATCGACGCACGCGTCGATCAGAGCCTGAAGATTGGTGCCCGACCCCGACACGAGGACGACAAGACATGCATCATCTGCGACTGGTTGCTTCGGCACGCACTCCACGATAGTGCCCGAGCGCCGCGCCGACCGCCCCGCCCAAACCGAGCACGAAGACAGCGGTCAACAGTGGCGTGAACGGCGGCGGCCCGACGTCGGCCATGCGTCCCGGTCCGATCGCTCCGCCAGAGACCGCGATCAGGAGCCCAACGGCCAGACCGGCAGTTGCTCCGCTGAGCGCGCCGTAGGCAACGTGCCCGGCCAATGCTTCCTCCGGCATGCTGTGGCACGCATACCAACCTGCTGCGGCGCCGGCCATAATGGGCACAAGCATCAAAGCGAACACCCAACCGGCAAACGATCCTGGCGCCGGCAGCGCAGCCAGCGTCGGTAGGCCGGGCACAGCGCCCAGATGGGCCCCGGTCAGATCGACCGATGTGCCAACGCCGAGGCTAAAACCGGGGCCGATGAGCGCAGAAGCGGCCCACAGCGCCATGTTCGGCAACGTCGCCAGGCACAACAGTGCGAGGCCGATACCGCCGAAGAAGCCGGGGTGCAGCGCCGACCAGAGCTCGCCGGCCCGATCCAGATGCTGCACGAGCAGCACGGTATACAAGGCTGTGGCGGCAAGAATGAGTGTCGCAGCGCCGACGGCCGCCCCCCGGACGATGGCACGGGTTTGTGTATTTTGCCGCGACCACAAGGTTTTGACATCTCCATGCGCATAACCGATGCCGAGCAGGCAGCCGACAGCACAGATCAACGCGGCGCCGACCACCGATCGCCACAGCGACGTGCCCGTCTGGTCGGACTGCGCGAGCACCGAGACGAGCCCGGCGACGAGCGCGTAGATCGCCGCGGTCGTCGCAAAAAAAGGGAGCACATCGGCGATGGGATCGACGACCGTCTTGATCGTGACCCATGCGATGAACACGATGAGGACAAGCGTGGCCCCCAACGGCACCGCATCAATGTTGATTGCATCACGTTGCAGGCCCGAACCGTGGGCGACGAGCCAACCCTGCGCACCCTGGCGCACAGGCGTCCAAAAGGAACCGGAGGGGCTGATCGCCCAACCGATGGCGGCGACAACGGCACATACGGCCAGTCCAAAAAGGCTGGCGGCGACTGCGGTGACCACGGCTGGTCGAAGATAGTGGTGCGTGGTTGGCTCATTCATCCCCACCATCGTCCCTGTAAAGTCGCAGTGGCTGAAGCAAGGCACGCCGTAATGTTTGAGGAGGCTTGGATTTGACCCGCGTTGAGGAGTTCAACGGTTTTTATGCCGGAACCTCCGACCAATGTCTCCAGTTGACCTATGCCTTCAGCGGCGACCGGCAAGTCGCCCGAGATGCCACTGTCGACGCCTACCGCCGGGCATGGCGCGACTGGTCGAAGATCCGCCACCTCGATCCCCTTGCCTATGTGCGTACCGAGGCCTGGAAACTCACCTCGCTCAACAAAAACACCCATCCCCTGCGGCGCACGCACGAAGAGGACAGCGACACCGAGCTTTTGGCGGCGCTCGGCGAACTTTCCGCCCAAGACCGACGCCTGATTGCTTTGTTGACTCTGGGCGACGTCGATCTTGAAGTCGCCTCACGCGAAGTGGGTGTCTCCGCCGAGGAAGGCATCGAAAACGTCACGACAGCGTTGACCGCTCTGGAATCAGATCTGGGTCAGAGCATCGAAGAACTCGAACACCGCTTGCAGAGCTTGGGCAGCATCACCTCCGGTATCGTTCTTCCTCCCGCAGCACAGTTGCGAAAGCTGGCCAAACGCGGCCGCCAACGCAACACCGTGGGACTCGTCGCGGCCGCACTGGTTGCCGTGGTGGCAAGTGGATTCGTGGCCGCCGACGGTGATGCGATGCACCGAAGCACCGAGTTGCCACAGCGCCAAAAGATTGGTGCCGAAAAGCAGGAGGTCGAACTCGAAGCCAAGCAAGTTGACGCGAACCAACTGTTGACCGTCGAGCAGGTCCAACGACTCGACCCCGACGAGAAGTGGAAGATCGCCGGCACCGATTCCGATCCCACCAACAAGATGCCCTATGCGACATGTCCGACCAAGCGTTTTGCCAACAAGAACCCGTTGCGGGTCTTCGTTCGTACCTACACGTCAAGTTCCAAGGACGATGAGCGCGTCGCACAGTCGATTGAGGTCTCGCGCACTCCGGAGGCGGCGGCAACGGCATACGAACGGTTGCTGAGTTGGTATTCCAACTGTGCGCATCCTCGTGTTCAACTGGTGGGTGCCTGGACTGTCGAACGCCCCATCGGTGACTATCAAATTTTGCGGCTTCGCAGCCATCGTTCACCTGGACGCACCTTCACCGTTGGTTTCAGTCATTCAGGCACCGTGGCAAGCACCTTGGTCCATGAGGTGGACAGCGCTGAGGGCCCCGACGTCGATCAGTTTGCCCAAGCTCTGAACGATTCGGTGTCGCGCGTATGTGTGGCAAGTGGAGGCAACTGCACCAACGACATCACAGTGCAGCGAAGCTTGCCGCCGGCAACGAGTGCTGATCCGGGATTCCTCGGCATCGTCGACCTGCCGCCGGTGGCAAAGATCGACCGCGTGTGGGCTGCGACCCCCGCCGAGAAGTTCAAGGACAATCCTGCCCGCACCCAGTGTGACCGAGCCTCATTCACCGGCAAGCAGGTCATGTCGGCGACGAGCAAAACCTTTGTCATACCCGGGGCCAAGGAGCTGCCCAAACAGTTCGGGCTGGTCCAGACAGCGGGGGAGTTCAGCAGCGTCAAGGCGGCCAAGAAGTTCATGCAGACCGTCAGCGACAGCGTCGACGCTTGCCCAGACGACAACCGGGTGGCGTCGGTGGATCAGCGTTCGACGATCGACAAGGGCGATGCGGTCGGCAAGGCCTGGCGGCTGGGTTTTGAGATCAACAAGTCCGACAAGGTCTACTACCGGATGGGCGTCGTCCGTTCAGGAAACAGGGTCGCCCAAATGACCTTCACGTCAGCAGAACAGTTCGAGATCGGCAAAAAAGATTTTGAGCAAGTCGTCGAACGCGCAGGTCAACGACTCACGTATCTGAAGTAGCGGTCCTCACCTGCGAGGAGTCAGACTCGCGTGGGGACGATTAAGCTCTACTTCGACTTCAAAATCTCTCGCAACAACTCGGCGGTCTCCGACGGCGTCTTGCCGACCTTGACGCCTGCGGCCTCAAGTGCTTCCTTCTTGGCCTGGGCGGTGCCCGACGAACCCGACACGATAGCGCCGGCGTGACCCATCGTCTTGCCTTCGGGGGCTGTGAAACCAGCCACATAACCCACGACAGGTTTTGTCACATGCGCCTGAATGTATTCGGCTGCCCGTTCCTCGGCGTCGCCGCCGATCTCACCGATCATCACGATTGCCAAGGTGTCGGGGTCGGCTTCAAATCCTTTGAGTGCGTCGATGTGCGTCGTGCCGACCACCGGGTCGCCACCGATGCCGATGGCTGTGGAGAAGCCAAGATCACGCAACTCGAACATCATCTGGTAGGTCAACGTGCCCGACTTCGAGACCAGCCCGACGGGGCCGCTTCCACTGATGTTTGCCGGGGTGATACCTGCGAGTGCTTCACCCGGGGTGATGATGCCGGGGCAGTTCGGGCCGATGATGCGGGTCTTCGAGCCCTTTTGCTGGACATAAGCCCAAAATTCGGCCGAGTCCTGCACCGGTACGCCTTCGGTGATGATGACGAGCAGACCGATCTGCGCATCGATCGCCTCGATGACCGCATCCTTGGTGAACGCCGGTGGCACAAAGACAACGGAGACGTCAGCGCCCGTCTTTTGCATCGCTTCTTCGACTGTGCCGAAGACGGGCAACTCGATGCTGCGCCCTTCGGCGTCGGTATGACTCACCTTCGTGTCGGCCTTGCGAGCATTGACGCCGCCGACCACGTTGGTGCCCGCCTTGAGCATCAATGCGGTGTGTTTGGTGCCTTCACCGCCGGTGATGCCTTGGACAATGACCTTGGAATCCTTGTTCAGGAAAATCGACATTGGTAGTTCCGTCCTTTTACTTGTTCGCCAGTTCGGCGGCGCGATCTGCCGCACCGTCCATTGTTTCGGCCAACGTGACGAGCGGGTGGTTCGCTTCTGCAAGGATGCGGCGGCCCTCGTCGACATTGTTGCCGTCAAGACGGACGACGAGCGGTTTGGTGGCATCGTCGCCCAGCATTTCCAGGGCGCCGACAATGCCGTCGGCCACGGCGTCACAGGAAGTGATGCCACCGAACACATTGACGAAGACACTCTTCACCTGGGCATCGCCAAGGATGACGTCAAGGCCGTCGGCCATCACCTGCGCCGAGGCGCCGCCGCCGATGTCGAGGAAGTTGGCGGGTTTGACGCCGCCGTGCTTTTCGCCAGCGTAGGCGACGACGTCGAGGGTCGACATGACCAGGCCGGCTCCATTGCCGATGATGCCGACTGCGCCGTCAAGCTTGACGTAGTTGAGCCCCTTGGCCTTAGCTTTGGCCTCGAGCGGATCGGCAGCCGCCTTGTCTTCAAATGCCGCGTGGTCGTCGTGCCGGAATTCGGCATTGTCGTCCAGGGACACCTTGCCGTCGAGTGCTTCAAGCTTGTCGCCGGCGAGGCGAGCCAGCGGGTTGACCTCGACCAGCGTCGCATCTTCGTCGACGAAGACTTTCCACAACGTCAGCGCCATCTGCACGGCCTGATCGGTCAACACCTCGGGGAAGCCCACTTCGGCGACGATCTCGCGTGCCTTTGCCTCGTCGACACCGGTACCCGGATCGATCGCGATCTTGTGCACAGCATCAGGGTTGGTCTTGGCGACCTCTTCGATCTCCACACCACCTTCGACACTGGCGATGCACAGGTATTGTCGGTTCGAGCGATCCAGCAGGAAGGAGAAATAGTATTCCTCCTCGATGTCAGCTGCGGGCGCAATCAGCACGCGGTTGACGGTCAAGCCCTTAATCTCCATACCGAGAATGGCTTGGGCGTGCGCCTTGGCCTCGTCGGGAGTCTTGGCAAGTTTGACTCCGCCAGCTTTACCGCGACCACCGGCCTTGACCTG
>JBBSRT010000040.1:0-10881 GCA_038242765.1 Propionibacteriales bacterium | reverse complement strand
GTCGAGCCACGGTACGGGGGCGATGCAAGAACTTGTCACTGACACCGTCATCAGGTCCACCTGCTTGAAGGACTCGAGACCGGCGCCGAAGCGCAAACTGCGGCAAAACTGTGCACGTCTGGCGGGCACGAGTGTAATTCTCTAGGCTTGAGCACTGAAGTCTTAAGCACACTGGAGGAAACTGATGCGCAAACTCACCGCGGGCCTGTTCTACTCCGTCGACGGCGTGGTCGAAGCGCCCCACGAATGGCAGTTCGACAGCTTCGACGACGAGCTCGGCGCCCAGATGAGCGCCATGATGGGTCGTGTCGACACGGCAATCCTGGGCCGTATCGGCTATCAACAGTGGGCCGACTATTGGCCGAAGCCCGAAAACGACGACCCCTTCGGCGAGTTCATCAACCCGATCCAAAAATTCGTCGCATCGCGGACCCTCACCGGCGACCTCGAATGGCAAAATTCGAAGCTGATGGATGCCAGTCTTGAAGACTTCGTCGCCGGCCTCAAGGAAACCGACGGCGGCCAGATCGGTGTTTTCTCAAGTATTTCGCTGGTGCGGCAACTGCTTTTCGCCGGCCTACTCGACACACTCATGCTGATGATTCACCCGGTGGTCGCGGGCTCGGGGCGGCGCCTCTTTGAACCGGGCGACCCGACTACTCGGCTGATTCTCGAGGGCTCGCAAGTGACAAGTAAAGGCAACTCCATCTTGAGTTACCGACTACACAACGACTGACTTCACGCTATAACGGGCTCGCAGGCGCGCCCGACCGCGACTACTCTGCCTTCTCGCGCCTAGACGCCCGGTTGTAGTTGATGATCGCCACAATAAGCCCGCCCCAAAGTGCCGTGCCTCCGAAAATGAGCATGATGATCGCGCCGGCATCCATGGTGATCACTCCTTGATCGTGTAGGTGAGGTTGTCGTGCGGATCCCGGCTGTTCAACGACAAGGCAAGCGCAGCGATCAACGTCAGCACCACCGCGCCTACACCGATAATCAAAAGTCCGCTACCGGGATAGCCTTCGTAGTTTTCCTTCAACTCGGTCCAAAGGCTGTAAAGAATCATGTAGGTCAACAGGACCGGTGTAATGAACTTCAACGAAATCGACCACCACGGCCCCATCTTGACGTAGGAGACCGCATTGATGTGATCGCGCTGCGCCGAGAGCGCTTTGACGATCCAGACGACGAGGAGCACTTCGGCAAGACCGGCCACGACGAGTCCGTAGGCATTGATGAAGTGGTCGACGGTGTCGAGGTAGAAAAGACCACCGCGAGTCACATAAAGCATGCTCACTATGCCCGCCAGACCGCAGATCCAGTTAACAGCAGCCTTGCGGCTCAGGTCGAATTTTTCGCGAATAGCGGCCACAACACATTCCAGGATCGACACCATCGAGGTGATGCCGGCAAAGAAGAGCGCCCCAAAGAACATCACCCCAAAGAGTGCGTTGAAGCCAGGCAGCGCGCTGATCACTTGCGGGAACACGATGAACGCCAGTCCGACTCCGCTCTCGGCCACCTCATCGACGCCTATCCCGTTTTGGGTTGCCAAGAAGCCGAGCGCGGCAAACACGCCGATCGCCGCCAAGAACTCGAAACCCGCGTTCGACAGGCCCACGATCAACGCGGTGTTCGAGAGGTCAGTCTTGCGCGGCAGATAGCTCGAATAGACGATCATGATCGCAAAAGCGATACTCAGCGAGAAGAACACTTGACCATACGCGGCGATCCACACGGCCGGGTCGGCGAGCGCACCGAAATCTGGGGTGAGCAGCACGTTGAGGCCGACGCCGGCCCCCTCGAGCGTGATGGCACGGATCACGATGATGATCAACATGATGATGAGGGTCGGCATCAAGACCCGGGAGGCGAGCTCGATGCCCTTGCTCAGTCCGCGCCGCATCAGCACGTAGATCATGGCCCAGGCGATGAGCACGGGAATGAGGACTTTGAGTTGGAGCCCGCCCATGTTCCAGAAGCCTTCAGGCGCGGCACCGCTTGAGGTCGCCAAGTAGTCGCCGATGAAGAAGGCCCCGGTGTCTTTGCCCCACTGCTCACCGAATGAGTAGTAGACGAAACTCAGGCACCAGCCGAGGATGACGACGTAATAGGTCGAGATGGCGAAGGCGATCGCACTCTGCCACCAACCGAGCCACTCCCACCGTTTTGAGAGTTCTTGGAACGTTGCCGGCGCTCCTTGACGGAAGCGGTGCCCCAGACTGTATTCGAGGATCAGGATCGGCAAGCCTGCCGTGGCCAGCGCGACGAAGTAGGGGATCAGAAACGCGCCGCCACCGTTGTCGTACACGACATACGGATAGCGCCAGATGTTGCCGAGACCGATTGCGGAACCGACCGCTGCGAGGATGAAGCCGAGCTTGGTGCCCCATTGGTCGCGGTTGACTTCGTCTTTTGCAGCGCTGCTCATCGAGTGCCCCCGAACCGACTTGTACGTGTGTTGAGATCCACGTCACTGTAACATCAGGCACGCCGAGGCAGCGGTCGCGCAGGAGGGCCAAACGCATCGCAGAAGCGGCTTATTTGGACATCGCGGCCTGATTGCCCCCTGTGGACGCCCCACCTTGGCGATTACGGGGTTTCGTTGACCACTTGATACAGGATGTGGTCCTGCCAGGCGCCGGCGATTTTGAGGTAGGCGGGCGCCATACCGAACCATACGAAGCCATTGCGTTCAAGGACTCGCTGTGACCTGCTGTTGCGCAACAGCGTGCCGGCTTGGATGCGGTGCAGACCAAGGTCACCGAACGCGACCCCAATGATGTCGCGCACCGCAGCGGCGGCGAGTCCACGGCCGTTCGCGCAGGAGTCCAACCAATAACGCTGTGCTCGCCATCGATTGTGAAGTAGTCGCTGTCTCGAATTGGCTCCCACGGGGCGAGAAAATCGCGATTTGCCTTGAGAAGATCAGCAACGACAGGGACATCGTCGAGAGTGACGAGTCGAGTGGCGTACACCGATAAATGGTCTCAGATGGATAGGGCTGTGCTTGGATGGCTGCATGAATGCTCGTTCGTTGTGGGAACTGGCCGACCTTTACACACCGGTGGCCGTACGCGCAGCAGCAACGCTGGGCATCGCAGATCATGTCGCGGTAGGGCACGACACCACGAACGCGTTGGCCAAGGCAACCGGCACGAGACAGGATCTGCTGGCACGACTGTTGGCTCACCTCGTGACCGTTGGCATCCTCGACGCACCGCTCGCTGATGGCAGATTCGGCCTCACACCGCTGGGCCAACAGCTTCGGGCTGACCATCCAGCGGGCGTACGGGAGTGGTTGAACCTCGACGGCTCCGTGGGACGCGCCGATCTGGCCTGCGTGCACCTTCTGCACACGCTTCGCACCGGCGAACCAGCCTTCGACCAGCAGTTTGGTGGGCCTTTTTGGGAAGATCTGGCTACCAATGCGCAGCGGTCCGCGCACTTCGACATGCTGATGAGCCACCAACTCGCACACGTGGCACCGGCGGTTGCTGCCGCACACGACTGGTCATCGTTGGGACACATCGTCGACGTTGGCGGCGGCGATGGCACTATATTGCGCGCGATCCTTGAGCAGCACCCAACGTTGTCCGGCGCCGTCGTCGATCTCGCGGCGCCAGCGAGCGCAGCCGAACAGTCCATTGTGGCGCAGGGCCTGTCCGATCGTGCGGAGGCAATCGTGGGTTCCTTCTTCGACCCGCTGCCGCCACGCGCTGGCGGTTATCTACTGTCCGCGGTGCTGCACGATTGGGATGACGACAATGCTCTGCGCATCCTTGGACATTGTGCCGACGCGGCCAGACCCGATGGTCGGATCTTCATCATCGAAGGCGTTGATACAGCCGCGGGTGCCTCGGTCAGCACCGAGATGGACCTGCGCATGATGACGTATTTTCTGGGCCGCGAACGCAGCGTCGTTGCGTTCGAAGCGCTGGCAGCCCAGGCCGGGCTGAGCTTGGAGACGACCACACCGGCTGCTTCGCGGACCATCCTCGAATTCACGACGTAGGCCTGACGTTCAATGCCGCGCTGGTTTGCGATCGAGGCTGACAGGTGCGACATACTGATCACGATCGCCAACGGGCGTCGCGACCGGAGATGAGCGCCAATGGACCGAAACGAAATCCGCAAGCTAGCCGCGTTGGAGGACACCCACTGGTGGTATCGCGAACGCCGCCATCTGCTGGCCCGTCAGATCCGCGGGATGCATCGCGGGCGCGCCCTCGACATCGGCGCAGCAGCCGGCGGCAACACCCGTGTGCTGCGTGACAACCGGTGGGATGCGATCGCCCTCGAATACAGCGAAGACGGCGCACAGATCGCTCACGAGCGCCACCTGCCGGTAATTCGTGCCGATGCCCTCCGGCTGCCTTTTGCTGATGCCAGCCTCGACCTGATCGTGGCCTATGACGTTCTCGAACACATCGAGGACGACACGCGCGTGGTGCACGAAATCCACCGTACGCTGCGGCCGGGAGCAACCGCGCTCATTGCCGTGCCGGCCGACCCAAAGCTGTGGAGTGCGCACGACGAAGCCGTAGGGCACGTCCGGCGTTACACCAGAGACACACTGACCAAAGTGCTCGAGGAAGGCGGTATGGAACTCGACGACATCGGGTCATGGAACGTGCTGCTGCGACCTGTTGCCGCATGGCGCCGACGCTCCAGCACCGCAAGCGACCTCACCCCGATGGCGCCGTGGCTCAACCTTGCGCTCAGGGCGATTGTTTCCCTTGAGCGTTATCTGCCGGTTTCGCGCCTGCCGGGTGTTTCGCTTCTGGTGCGGGCGCATCGGCGCTGACCCTATCGAATCGGTCTTGTTCAACGCTGTCGAAACCGATCGTAAACGTCGGACGCGCTTGGACGGTGGCGAATATTCGCGCAACGTACTCTCCGAGCAGCCCAAGGCAAATCAGTTGCACCGCACCGATGCCCATCACGATGATCATGGTCGAGGCCCAGCCGGGCACCGTCTCTCCGACCGCTGCAACAACGAACGCACCGACAATGAGCGCAACGCACAGGATCGCTGTCAGCCCACCGATCCAGGTGGCCAGTCGCAGCGGTGCCGCGGAGAAGGCCGTGACACTGTCCCATCCCAGCCGCACCATGCGCGACAACGGATATTTCGTTGTACCGGCGGCTCGTCGTTCTCGCACATAGCCGGAGTTTTCGCTCGGAAATCCCAGCCACGGCACGATGAGCCGGTAGATCCGCCCAGCCTGCGGCTGTCGTTCAACCGCGTCGAGCACTCGGCGCGACATCAACCGGAAATCACCGGCATCGACGGGCAGCTGGCTACCAACAATGCGGCGCATCAGCCGATAGTAGAGCCGCGCGGAAACCCGCTTGCCCCATGAGTCCGATGATCGGTCGGCGCGGACGCCATACACAACGTCAACGTGCTGACTCTTGGCGAGTGCATACATAGGCCCGATCGCTTCGGGGGGATCTTGAAGATCGGCATCGATCGTGACGGCGTAACCCCCGCGGCTACAGGTCAGACCCGCGCCGATGGCCGCCTGATGTCCCGAATTGCGAAGAAGCCGCACCAGTCTCAGTTCGGGCCAGTCCGCGCGCGCCGATTGGGTGAGGGCGGCGGTGTCGTCTCGGCTGCCGTCATCGACGGCAATGACCTCGTATGGATCCTCGATCCGGTCGAGCGCTGCGCGCAGGCGTGGGTAGAAGAACGGCAAGACGTCCTGCTCGTTGTACATCGGGACGACAACCGAAAGATTCACTGTGTCATCGATGCTTTCCCAGGTCTGCGTCACGGTGCTTTCTCCGTCTCGTCGAGCCGATAGATGCCGACGTCATGGTTGCGATATTCAAGTGTCGCGAACTTTGCGAGTTTGGGCGACACTTCGGTGGCCCGTCGGTCGGCAAATATCCAGCGGACACCCCGCCTGGACAGCTGTGACATGACCGCTGTGTTCGGCTCACGCACAGCTTCAAGGCTCAAGGCAACCCGATTCGGCCACGGCGAGTCAAGCCGCTGGTATGGCAAAGCGTCGGTTCGACCATATGCGACGAGGTTGCTCTCGGTGTAGGCCCATGCGCCGATGAAGAGTTGCCGGCCGGTCAGCCCCGACACCCAGAAAGAGACGTGTCGACAATGCGCACGGTAGCGTGTCGGAGCACAAAAGACGTTGGTGGCAACCACATCATTGGGCGACGAATTGTTGTTGAGCCACAACGCTGCACGCTGTTCGGCGGCGGTGACATACAGTGCACTGGCGGGGTTCGGCACCACCTGTTCGGAGCGGTTGTAGGCTGCCATTCGTTGCAGATCGAACACACCCACGGTCGCTCCGGCCGCGCACAGGAAGCAGGCGATCAAGGCAACGGCGGGCACCCGGCCCGCACGGCGGGTGCAAAACCGTGCCACCGCCAACGCGGCGACCAGGGTCGCAGCAGCTGCCAGATAGGGCAGCAACCGGGTCGCCACCGAATAATCGACGAGTTCGCGTGGTAGCCGTTCGACTTGAAGCGGAGCGACCAACGCAAACACCGCGGCGATCGCGATGCCCGCCACGCTGACCACGGCGACCGGAAGGTGGGGCCGCGGTGGGAGCAAGCGCACGATCATCACCACGGTGGCCACGACGCTGAGTGAAATGACGATGCGCCAAAAATAGTGCTGGCTGTATCCGGGATGGGCCAGGACCCATAAGCCGGCAAAGCCCGAACCCACCACGCCGGTGCACCACCACAGGCCGAGGTCAGACCTCGCCGCTATGGGACTCAGCAGGCCGATCAGGCGTGCGGATTCAGTGAGAAGAAAAAACGCCAGCAGCCCGGCGGCGACCGCCCATACGTGTCCCGAACCGTCGGCAAGGGCCGGTGCCAGCCACCCGCCATGTCCGGGACGTCCGACGGCATCGCCGGCTGCGAGCCCGAGCGCCGGGTCGAGTGCCAGAGTCTCGAAGAGTTGCAGGCGGCTGCCGCCGGTGCTGCCGATTAACGCGGTCGCCGAAATCGGGATCGCGAGGAGCGGCACCACGGTGATGATCGCCGGTATGACCGGGAACCGCCTTCTTAGCTGCCATTGGGCGGCACCGGCAAGCAAGCCTCCGCACACGACAACGGGCAGAATGCTCGGCTTTGCACCGGCGGCAAGCACGACGAGGAGGACGAAAAGTATCCACGTGCCGCGACCACCGAGGCCGTGCAACAAGTCCAGGACTGGTCCGATGAAGGCCAGAACCACAACCAGCGCCAGCACTCCCGACGTGCTAGTGACGACAAAGCCATTGTCGATCGCCGGCAGGCGGGGGACGCTGAGGAAGACCGCGGTCGGCAATCCGCCGGCTAGAAGGGCCGCCAAGGGCCCAGCCCACCAGGTCCGCTTCTCCACATCGCTGTTGCTGCTCTGCAGGATGCGTTGTGTCGCGGCCGCGACCGCGAACATCCAGGTCACGAGCATCGCGACAAGCCACAGATGCATGACGATTTCGGGGGCGCCCACACCGCTGAGCTCTTGCGTAGCGGCAGCGTGAGCGTTGGAGAACCAGTGATAATCCAGCGGCACTCCTACCGCCGCCGGATCGTCGACAGCAACCGAACGACGCAGCGACTGGGTCAGCGAAAGTTCATACCAAAGATCCTGGAACACCGACGACGTCGTCGCGGGTGGGATGGCCCACAGTTCAAGGATGAGCACGTAGAGCCGCAAGAATGCCACGGCGCACACCGCCATCATTGCGGCATGCCAGCGGCCCGGAGTGCGAAGGTGCGGGGATCTGCGCGGCCACAGGTGCCGGCGTAATGAGGGCGTGGCGATAAAGACAGCGGCCGTTCCCGCCGGCAGCAGCCACATCAGCGCGGGCCGGTGCGCCAGAGTGGCCGGCACCCATGCGAGCAGAAGCAACGCGATGCCCGTTACCGAGCCGAAACCCAGTTCCTGGACGAGCGTCGTCGGCCGCGCCAACACGCGCCACCACAGGACGCCCGGGATGGTTGTCGAGGCCAGCCATACGACCAGATAGACGACGACCGCTCGTACCGAATCCCCCACCGTGGTCAACGCAAAGACGCCGGCGACCGCTGTCAGCAGCCATCCGATGGCTACCAGTGCACTCGGTTTTGCGGCAACCGCGACAGATGACGCGGACCGACTCACCCTCACATCATCTCCGATTGCTAACGGTTTGGCGCAGATCCATCCGCGAAGGCCTTCGCCTGCCACGGAACCGCGTCGGCCGCGGAGATTGCCTGCGCTATCGACATGATGGTCGCAGCCGACTCCGGCGACAGCGTATCCAGTGCCTTTCCGCAGGCCGCATCAGTCATTGTCTCGATCTCTTCTCGTTTATGGCGCCCCCGTTCGGTGGCGCGCCCATCGACTTCGGCCCATCCGCGCGCCACCAGGCGCTCCACGGCTTTGCACCACGATTCGTCATCCCAGCCCCTCGTCTTTTTCTGGTCAGTCGGTGCGGCACCCACCGCGACCTGCAGCGCGTTGGCGGTGACGCCGTCCATTTCGCAAGCGGTGAGCACCGCGATGTGTACATCGCCTCGATATTCGCGCAGCACAGTTGCCGCCTGCCACAGGGCACCGATTTGATCGGCCGGTTCGGCGCAATCTGCATGGGCTGCGGCGAGCGGTTTGCCGCCGAAGTCGAGCGATGCACCAGCTTTGCGTAGATCGTCGACGACCACTTTGAAGTCTTGCGCAGGCAGGCATCGCTGCAGCGCATCGGTCGCCAACCGCGTACGCACTTCGAGGATCGCAGCTGGGTCGGCCAGCGTCCACGCGTCGGGAATCGCGCGCTCCACCATCGTCGGGGCGAAACCGTGGAAGAGGGCGGTCACCACGCGCGCACTGGGTGTGCCCAACGCGGCCGAACGCGAAGCAAAATAGCCGCTCCAATAGCCGCGTAGGCCAATGTGCCGATAGGCGTCGGCCACTCCGGGATCGAAGTAGACCACCGCGTGCAGGGTGCCCAGGGATTTCCATAACGATCGTTGTCGTGTCATCAGCGCATCGTGTCATATCCGCGATCGCCGATCCGGTGTGGACGAAAGAATCGACCTGATGCCGGTATGTCGACCCCCAGGTCGATTCCTTCGTCCTTAAGTGCCGAACTCAACGCCCTGAGCCAGTGGCAACTCAGTCGAGTAGTTGACCGTATTCGTCGTGCGGCGCATATAAGACTTCCAGGCATCCGACCCCGATTCGCGTCCGCCGCCGGTGTCTTTCTCGCCGCCGAACGCGCCACCAATCTCAGCGCCTGAGGGGCCGATATTGACGTTCGCAATGCCGCAATCAGAGCCAACAGCCGACATGAAGAGTTCGGCTTCACGCACGTCGAGGGTAAAAATCGACGACGAAAGGCCCTGGTTAACGTCGTTGTGGAGGGCAATCGCCTCATTAAAGTTGTCGTAACCGAGAACGTAAAGGATCGGCGCGAAAGTCTCGGACTTCATGATGTCGGTTTGCTTCGGCATGTCGATGATTGCCGGCTCGACATAGCAGCCGTCTCCGCCGACGTCGACCTTGCCGCCCCCGGTGACGAGGGTGCCGCCGTCGGATTTTGCGCTTTGCAGTGCTTTTGTGAAGCCCTCATAGGCGGCGTCATCGATCAGCGGTCCGACCAATGTTGATTTGTCGAGCGGCGAACCGATGGGCAAAGTTTCGTATGATGCACGCAAACGCCCTACGAGTTCTTCCTTGACCGAATTGTGGACGAGTACGCGCCGCAGCGACGTGCAGCGCTGGCCCGCGGTGCCTACCGCCGAGAACACGATGCCGCGCACCGCCAGTTCAAGATCAGCGCTGGGGCCGACGATGGCAGCATTGTTGCCGCCAAGCTCCAGGAGACTGCGGCCGAGGCGCGCCGCCACCCGCGGTGCGACCGTCTTACCCATCTTCGTTGAGCCGGTGGCAGAAACAAGGGCTACCCGCGGGTCGTCGACAAGCGCTTCGCCGGTATCGCGATCGCCGATGACCAGTTGGGCCAGACCGGCCGGCGCGCTCACACGTTCGGCGGCTTGGCGAAGCAACGCATGGCAGGCGATTGCCGTCAGCGGGGTCTTTTCGGACGGTTTCCATATCACTGCGTCGCCGCAAACCAACGCGAGCGCGGCATTCCACGACCAGACAGCGACCGGGAAGTTGAACGCCGAGATCACCCCGACAACGCCCAGCGGATGCCATTGCTCCATCATCCGGTGGCCCGGTCGTTCGGTGGCGATCGTGAGGCCGAACAGCTGGCGCGATAAGCCGACCGCCAGATCACAAATGTCGATCATTTCCTGAACTTCACCGAGACCTTCCGACGCGATCTTCCCCGCCTCGATCGACACCAACGCACCGAGGTCCGCTTTGTGATCGCGTAGCAGCTCGCCCAACTCGCGGACGAGGTGACCGCGGACAGGAGCGGGCACCAGACGCCAAGACTCGAAGGCGGTATGCGCCGTCCCGATTTTCTGGGCGACGCTAGCGGGAGTGTCTGCAACGACACGGCCGATCTCGCCACCACTGATCGGTGAGCGGGCCACGATCTGGCCGTCGGGATCGAACGGGTTTTCGGCGCCCACACGCGCCAAGATCTGCCTGGTGCGGACAACGAGGTCGCGTTGCGAAATCATGGTGTCACTTTTTTAAATTCGACAAAGAGCGAGCCTGCTTTGGTGCCGAACAGATCCGCAAGGTCGATGTCTTCCTGTTTGACGAAACCGGTCGGCGGCAGGACCCCGCCGGCAACGAGTTCGACCACCGAAACGATGGATGCTGCCGTTGTCCACGAGATCGCCCGCCACTCGCGGCCGTCGATCTGGATGGGCAGATAGCCGCGAACATAGTTTTCACGGTATGCCTGTGCGCCAACCTTGCCCTCCACCGCGGCATGCAGATAAACGATGTCGTCG
>JBBSRT010000039.1:0-10906 GCA_038242765.1 Propionibacteriales bacterium | reverse complement strand
TGAATCAGCTCGACCGCGAAGTCGATCACAGCTGAAGTCGGCCGGTTTCATTGCATTGTAGGGGGTGTCCTGGGCCCAATTGAAACCTTGCAGGATCCAGGGGTGTGCGGTGCCGCCGCCCTTCTTCTCAGCCAGGACGACAATTCGCTTACCCGAATCGATCATCGAACCGAGCGTCGGAAAAGGCTCGCCGGTTTTTGGGGTGTAGATCATGGGCATCAGCCCGGCGTCCTTGAACACCTTCGCGGTCGCAGCCGGAGTGACATAGTCCTCCAAAAAGAAGGTCACGACCTCTCGGGGATGAGCGTCCATCCACGTTTTCACCTTGCGCATCTGAGGCTCCCACAGTGTCGAGCCGAGCTCGCATACGGCGTGGCACAAATAGGGCTGCTCCGGTCCGGTCGGGGTTGCGGAGGTGGTGTCATAGAGTCGCAAGGCACTGGCAAGGACAGCCGGTCCATAGACCTTCCGGGCCTGCGCAAGCCCTTCGGCGCGACTCGCGGCGGTGTTCACGACGAACCCTTCTCGGGTGGTGGCTTGACCAGGCCAGGTGTCGATCAGGAAGGTACGGATGCCGTCGTCGAGTTGGCCGATGATCCCCGTTGGGTGTTCGGCCAGAAACCAGCCGTCTTGGTCAGCGGCCGACATCGCGTTGTGTGTTGCTGGATAGGCAACCTCGTCGTAGCGGCGGTTGCAGAGTTCGGTATGCCCATTGCACGTTTGCGTTGCCGCTGTGTTGCCGATCGCGGCCACCGCAGAATGTGGGGGTCGAGCGTTCCACGCCACGAGGCTGACGATCATAGCCAGACAGGCGAACGCGGTTATTCCGATCCGAAACTCGGGCCGTCCAAGCAGGCGCGCCAATGCCGGAAGCGAGCCGCTGCGACCACGGATCGCCGCTCGGACGAGCTCGCCGAGGCCGTGCAGCGCGAGAATGAAGGCGCACGCGATGACAACGGCACAGAGGGCAGTCAGCGGTCTGAGCAGTACGGCCACACCGACAGCCAGGAGCACGCCACCGTGCGCGAGTTGGCCACCCACACTTTCGGGAGTGTGGCGCAGCCAACGGACCGCCGTCATCGCGGTTTCACGGACGTCACCGGGTACCTCCAGCTGGGTGCCCCACAGCAGTAGATAGCCCGCGGCGGCCGTGAGGCCAGCAGCCCACCACAGCGGGCCGTTCAGTTCGCGCCAGCTGGCAACCCCAAGCGCGCTCGCCAAGGTGCCGGTCGACATCCACGCCGCTACGGTTTCGCCGATCAGTAGCGCTGCGGCCAGCGTGAGCCCGGTTGCGGTGATAGCCACCCCGACCGATCGCAGCGCATCGCGACGCCGCCGACTAACCGCCACCGCGCCGACGAACAGGATCATGGCGATCAGCGGAAACAGCCAGGCCAAAGTTTTGACCAGATGGGTGTACTTGATCGTGGTGGCTGCGAACCCCTGCCCGCCGAAGTTCGCCAAGGTCACGTCGAAATCAGCCGGAAGCGAGGCGGTCGCATCGGGCGCAAAGGTTGACACAGCCGCGACTAGGACAGCCCCGAGGTCTGCCAGTCGCAGGACTAGACTATTGCCCCCGGACACGGTCAATGTCTGGTGAATCGGCGCCACCATGGAGCGAATCGGCGGTCCGAAAGCGCTGCTTCGTACGAGAGTCGAGGAGGTTGATTCGATCAACGGACGCGCGACGGTCAGATCGGGATCGGCGGCGATGACCTTATTGGA
The DNA here is from genome assembly GCA_038242765.1 of Propionibacteriales bacterium. GTDB lineage: Bacteria > Actinomycetota > Actinomycetes > Propionibacteriales > Nocardioidaceae > JBBSRT01. Next base: position 9,181 of record JBBSRT010000039.1, on the reverse strand, counting down.
GATGATGACCCCGATCTCGTTGGAGACCGCCGAATCACTGCGGATCGCGTCGACGTGCTCGGCGAATCGGTTGCCGTCCAACACCTCATGATTAGCGACCCCGAACAGCGTGCCACACAGAAGGGCGAAGGAGCCAAGAACCAAGAGAAGTCTGGTGATCTTTGACATCTGCGGACCTTCTTGTGAATTGCCACGAACCCTGCATCGAAATAGGAACCATAGCGGACACCGGCTGCTCGGGGGCACACATTTACTGACTGAGGTGGAATGCCTTGGCGAAGTCAGGATCGGTCACCTGCATACCGAGTCTGGGCGTATGCCCCACGTCAGCAAGAAGCCCGCCGAGCGAGTAAAGCGTGATCGGCAAAGCGGTGGTGACGTGCGAGAGGGACGGATTGATCACGATCATCGCGATGACGTTCGAACCCCGCATGTTGTCCTCGTCGGCAGTCACGACGATCAGGAGATGACCGAGTTGTCTGCCTGCTTGATCTGCGTCGATCTTTTAACGACCCCTACGGCGAAAGTAGCACCGTGGATCTACCGAACTTTCGCCGAAGCCATTCGACCTCGCAAAGATAAAACTCAAAGCTCAAAACCTGCTTTCTGACTCTACTCGTCCCTATTCAAACCAAAGCCGGTTTGCTTCGGGGCAGGCCGAGACGTCGTGCAGGATGGTTGAAGACTCGCTAATCAGCGTGAAAGAAAGCCGTTGGGGTACTGAACACCCATGCCCGAAACGTGCACCGGCCGCGCCGCCCCCCGTCCACCGCCACGCAGCATTGCTGGCATGAGGGGACCGAAGTCAATTACTAAGAACGAGTCCGTACAGCGCGGTCGGGCGGGTCAGCCGAAGTGACAACGAAAGAGCAAGCATTTACCGAAGATAAACTGGGAGCCTCGACGATTCGGATACTCTCCGTGCCCTCAGCTCACGTGTACGTGCAGCATTTGAGTACCGGTGACGGCAGCGATTGTGTGGTCCGCCTCCCCGATCCGGTCGTCAGCCCCGATGTTCCGGCCGCCCAATGGTGGCCACCGCCAGCACTGAAAGCGTCCTGGGTACGTGAACATGCCGACGAGTTCGACGTGTTCCATCTCCATTTTGGTTTTGATACCGCCACACCGGCTGAACTCACCGAACTCGTAACGACTCTCCGTGATCGTCAAAAACCCCTCGTCTACACCGTGCACGATCTTCGCAACCCGCATCACCCTGAACGCGAGTTGCACGATGCTCAACTCGATGTCTTGGTACCCGCAGCCGACGCGTTGATCACGCTAACGCAGGGAGCTGCTGACGAGATCACCCAACGATGGGGGCGGGTGCCTCTTGTGCTGGCTCATCCCCATGTCGTTCCGACAGCTCTTCTGCGAAGGCCGCGGCGTAACCGGCCGGAATTCATCGTCGGACTGCACTTGAAGAGTCTCCGTGCGAATATGGATCCCCTGCCGGTTCTCGACGTATTATGTGAGGTTGCGCGCACTCTCCCCGCGATGAGACTTCGGGTGGACGTGCACACCGATGTCATGACCCAGATCAACGGCAACTTCGATGCCGACGTCGCGACAAAACTCAGCGGGCTGGCGCACTGCGGTGCCATCGAACTCTCGGTCCATGACTTTTTTACCGATGCCCAGTTGTGGGACTACCTTCAGGACCTGGACCTCTCGGTGTTGCCCTACCGTTTCGGCACCCACTCGGGATGGCTGGAAGCCTGTCACGACCTCGGCACCACGGTGCTTGTGTCCGACTGCGGTTATTACACCGACCAGCGGCCGTGCCTGACCTATGCCTCGGGCCCGACGGGAGTGGATCACGATTCAGTGCGGGCCGGCGTACTACGTGCCTACCAAATGGACGGGCAGTGGCGCGCAGACGCAGCGGAACGCGACGTCGAACGTCAACATATCGCGGCTCGACATCGGGCCCTCTATCAAGAGTTGCTTCGAGAATGAGTCCAGGATTGCGTGTCGTCATCATCGCCGACTCTCGTCATCCGATCTGTGAACCGTTCGCCGGCGGGTTGGAATCGCTGACGTGGCAACTTGTGGACGGTATGCGCCGCCGCGGCAATGACGTGAGCTTCTTCGCAGCAAAAGGCAGTGACCCCAACCTGCGTGCGACGCAATTGACTGTCTCTACCGTCGCGGTCAGTCCCTGTGCGCAGCACGACTCCTCGATGCCCGAATTGTCTTGGCTGGAACAACATCACGCCTACCTGCAACTGATGTTGGCACTCTCAAAGCGAGAAGACATCGATGTCATCCACAACAACAGCCTGCACTACCTTCCTGTCGCGATGGCCGACATACTGCGCGTACCGATGGTGACAACCCTTCATACGCCACCGACACCCTGGTTGGAGTCCGCGATCAGCCTAGGTGATCATGCGCGCAACCGGTTCGCCGCGGTGAGTGCCCACACCGCCAATGCGTGGCGGCATGCAGCGCAGTCAACGGTAATTCCCAACGGTGTTGCAACTGATTGCTGGCGCGAGGGGCCCGGAGGGGACGACTTGGTGTGGTTCGGTCGGATTGTTCCCGAGAAGGCACCTCACTTGGCGATAGACATTGCCCGTGCGAGTGGCCGACGACTCAGACTCGCCGGACCCATCGCTGACAGAGACTACTGGCAGACCCAGATTTTGCCTCGGCTCGACGAACGCACACGTTATTTGGGCCATCTCGACACCGCCACGCTGGTCGACATCGTGGGGCACAGTGCAGTCGCGCTTGTCACGCCCGTTTGGGACGAACCGTATGGTCTGGTGGCGGCCGAAGCGCTCGCCTGCGGGACACCTGTCCTAGGCTTCGACCGAGGCGGGCTTTCCGAGTTCGTCCGGCCAGACTGCGGTCGGCTGGTTCCCGCCGGTGACACGGCAGCGGCAACTGGACTCATCGACTCGGTCTCCGCACTGGACCGCGCTACGATCCGCGCGCATGCGGTCGAGCACTGCTCCATCAATCGAATGCTCGATCGGTACTCCGACCTGTACGAGCAGATCCACGTGCAGCAGGCAGCATGATCGGATACTACGTACATCATCACGGGTCAGGACATCTAGCCAGAGCACACGAGGTCATCGCACATCTCAAGAGCCCCGTAACCGTGCTGAGTTCGCTTCCGCAACCAAAAGACTGGGCAGGTGAATGGCTTCAACTCGCCTCCGACGATACGCACACTCACCCTGTCGATCCGACCGCAAACGGCACGCTGCATTGGGTACCACGTCATGACCCGGGCATTCGAAAACGGTCTCGTCAACTGGCCGAGTGGTTCGACGCGCGCCAGCCACATCTGCTCGTCGTTGACGTATCAGTCGAGGTAACCGCACTAGCCCGGCTTTGCGGAGTCCCTGTCGCCATCATGGCCATGCCTGGAGACCGCGCTGACCGTGCACACCGGTTCGCATACACAATGGCCGATCTACTGATTGCTCCATGGCCGCGCGGGCACGACTTGGGTCGTTTCGAAACCGAATGGGCCGCCAAAATCCAGCATGTTGGAGCATTCAGCAAATTTGACTCCCGGCCATCACCCGAGCGGTCACCGAAACGCGCAGCACGACCACACGCAGTCCTGCTTTGGGGCTCCGGTGGCATCGAAGAGACCGACAAGTTGCTGGAAGAGGTTCGCGCAGCAACCCCCCAATGGTCGTGGACGCTCGCAGGGCCGGGGAACTTTCTAAACGACGACGAGTTGTGGAACGAACTATGTTCAGCCGACGCCGTCGTCACTCACGCTGGCCAGAATGCGATCGCCGACGTCGCGGCAGCGCGCAAGCCAGCGATCGTGATTTCGAGCCCACGCCCGTTCGGTGAACAGGAACGTTCGGTCCGAGCGCTCAATGCGGCGAGAATTGCCATCGGCCTCGAAGTCTGGCCGGCGGCTGCGTCTTGGTCGGATCTGCTCGAACGGGCATGCGCCGTGGGCGGTCGCGGTTGGCAGAATTGGTCGACGGGCCACGGTGCCGCCGATTGCGCTGTACGCCTAGAGGAACTTGCGGCACGCCGCGTCGACACTGCCCACGCGGTGGGGTAAGCCATGAGCACAGCCGTCGTCACCATCGCCGCGGGTCGACACGCTCACCTAAGCCGGCAACATACCGCGTTGGCCGCAGTCGGGCCAGACACCTGCGTCGTGGTCGCCATGGGCGACGCGCGTATCCGAGAAGTCGCGGAGCACGGCGCCCTTGGCACGTCCCACAGTTCACCGACACTTTCCATCGTCGAGATCCCTGCAGACCCAAACCAACTCCCGCTGGCACGCGCTCGCAATATCGGTGCGGCTCGAGCCGTCGAACTGGGTGCAGAGTTACTGATTTTTCTGGATGTCGATTGCATACCTGGTCCCGATCTCGTCGCGGCGTACAAGCGTGCGGCACACCGGACGGTTCGGCACGAGGGACCGACAGTGCTATGCGGTCCCGTTGCCTATCTTCCGCCGCCGTTGAACACTCGAGGAGCCTATCCGGCTGATCTTTCCGTTATCGCTTCTCCACATCCCGCCCGGCCAGCACCCCGTCCAGGGCAGATCCTCAGGTCCGATGACTTTGATTTATTCTGGTCACTCTCCTTCGCCATCACAGCCGAGCACTGGGCCGCCTCCGGCGGTTTTGACGAGACATATGTGGGCTACGGTGCCGAAGACACCGACTTCGGACGGACAGTTGCCGGTCTTGGCGGACGAATGTTCTGGGTGGGCGGCGCGGACGCCTATCACCAATGGCATCCGGTCTCGGACCCTCCAATCGAGCATTTGGAATCGATTGTCCGAAACGCGAACATTTTCCAAATCAAATGGGGATGGACGCCGATGACGGGGTGGCTGCGAGCTTTCCAACGCAGCGGACTCGCAGCAGCGGACGCCAACGGCGCGTGGCATGTCTCGAGTTGAGAGACAAAAGAGGCCTGAATTGATCGCGTCCGCTACAAACCTCGGTCCTACGTTTGCGCAGATCAGAGGCCATAAAATGGAGCCGCCTATCAGAATCGAACTGATGACCTTCTCATTACGAGTGAGACGCTCTACCGACTGAGCTAAGGCGGCGCGGTCCGCCGAGGATCACCCGCCGAACCAAGAGTTGAGTCTACCGGTAGCCGCGCGAGCACTCGAATCGGACCGGCAGCACGTAGAATCGGCGACTGTGAGCACTCAGGACGAGACGTACGCAAAGCTCGAAGAGATTCGTTCGAGCATCGACAACATCGACGCCGCTCTCGTGCACATTTTGGCCGAGCGGTTTAAATGCACCAAACGCGTCGGTCGACTCAAGGCCGAGCACGACATGGCGCCAGCCGATCCGGACCGTGAATCGCGCCAGATTACGCGGTTACGGCAGCTCGCGATCGAAGCCGACCTCGATCCGGCGTTCGCCGAGAAGTTCCTTAACTTCATCATCGAGGAAGTCATCCACCACCACGAGTCGATTCGGAAGTAGTTGCTGAGAGGGCGACCAGAGCGTGCCCCTCAGCACCACACTTCGGACCCCTCGACGGACCAGAGCGTGCCCCTCAGCCGTCATTTGCAGAAGAGGCCGTCTTTGGGGACCTTGGCGTCAAGCAAATAGCCATCGATCGCCTTGTCGACACAGGCGTTGCCCGCGCGGTAACCGGTATGGCCGTCCCCATCGCGGCTGACCAGTACGCCTGAGTCGAGCTGATCGGCAAGCGCCTCTGCCCATACATAGGGTGTCGCCGGGTCACGGGTCGTTCCGACAACTACGATGGGCTTGGCACCATTGGCATCGATCGTGATCGGCTTCTCGGTCGATTTTGCCGGCCAGTTGGTGCATCCGAGGGCGCTCCACGCAAACGTGCGACCGAAGATGGGCGACGCCTTCAGATATTTGGGTTCAAAACCCAAGACGTCGTCCACGGTGACATCTCCTGGGCTGTCGAGGCACCGTACGGCAGCAATGACCTCGCCGGAGTTGTCGGCGTACGAGCCGTCAGGGTTGCGACTGAAGTAGGCATCTGCCAGCATCTGCAAACCCGAACCGTCGCCCTTCTGTGCGAGTTCGAGCCCCCTCGTGAGAAGCGGCCACGTGTCCTTGTTGTAGAGCGTGACCGCCACGCCATAAAATCCCATCGCCTCGGACAACGTGCGCTTGTCTGACGTCTTGAGTGGCTGCTCATCGAGGCCGTTGATGAGGTCGCCGATGCGTTGCAGCGCCACCTTGGCATCCTTGCCCAGCGGACATGTCTCTCTCGCAACACAGGCCTTGGCGTAGGCCTCCAGCGCCTGCTGGAAACCCTTTGCCTGACCGAAGCCTGCCTGCTCGTCGCTGAGCGTCGGATCGACGGCGCCGTCGAGGACCATCTTGTCGACGTTGGCGGCGAATAGTTCGGCATACGTCGCCCCGATCTGCGTGCCATAGGAGGCGCCGAAATAGTCGAGTTTGGACTGACCAAAGAGTGCGCGCAGCACATCGAGGTCGCGTGCCACCTCGATTGTCGAGACGTGATTGATGAGGTCGCCGTTGTTTTTGATGCACCCCTGACCGAGCTTATCGATCTGACGCAAAAAACCCTTGACCTCCGAAGCCGAGTCAGGGTCGGGATCAAAACTGACATACTCGGTGAACTCTTTGTCACTGAGGCAATTGATCGGCGTGCTCTTTGCCACCCCACGCGGATCGAAGCCGACGACGTTGTAGTTTTTGGAGACGTCACGGCTCGCCTGTGCGACGAATCCGTCCACGTAGTCGACGCCAGAGCCGCCGGGGCCGCCGGGATTGATGAACAGGGTGCCCTCGGCTTTGTCGACCGGCGCCGCACGGAGTTTGACCCTCAGCTTCAACGTCTCGCCCTGTGGCTTGCGATAGTCGACAGGCACTTTTACCCAGGTGCACACGTCGTCGCCGCAGGAATCCCACGACAACTTCTGCTGGTAAAACGCCTTGAGTCCGGTGGGCGCCACCTCGGTGCTCGGCGCGGGCATTGCTGCTGCCTCGGACTTCTTTTTGGCGTCGACCGCAACGATCAGACCGGCCACGCAAAGCAGCACGACAACAATGGCGACGATAAAAACCTTGCGGCGAGAAGACATCAGGTGCGCAGTCCAATCATCATTCGTTCGAGTGCCAGCAGTGGTGCCGCGTTGGCCGTCATGGCTTCGCGGCATTCCACAATGGCATCGATCATGCGCATCGTCGATTCGGCTGTCCCCAGGCCCGCGATGTGGGCGATGTCGGCGACGATGTCGGCGTTGATCGGCTGCGTATCCGAGGCAATCTGCCAGGCCAACACATCGCGGTAAAAAGACAACAGCTCGATCAATGCGCTGTCGATCGAGTCGCGCGACAATCGGCTGCGGCGGCGTTTTTGGTCCTTCTCCATCGACGACCGTGCGCCGGCATAACCGGCCGGCCGCTTGCCGCGCTGTTCGACGCCCCAACCGGTTTGCAAATCATGCAAATCTTGCGCATCGGCTGCATCAGCGACGCTCGCTGAATGCGTCTCGGCGGCAGCGTTGAGTTCGGCAGCTGCTGCCAGGCAGCGGCCGAGGTCTGACAGGTGCATAGGCAAGGCCAGGATGCGGCGCCGTCGTGCCTGCACCTCGGGGTTGCGGGCCAGGGCGCGCGCCCGACCGATATGTCCCTGCGAAGCGGTGGCAGCCGCCAACGCCAACTCCGGTTCGATGCCATCGCGTTGCTCCAAACGGCCGGCGATCGCCGACGCCGGCGGAGTGCGCAGCAACACCGACCGGGCACGCGAACGGATCGTGGTGATCACATCTTCGACCGATGGCGCGCACAAAGCCCATACCGTATGGCGAGCGGGCTCCTCGACCGCCTTAAGCAAAGCATTGGCGGCCTGATCGGTGAGCCGGTCGGCGTCTTCGACGATCATCACCTGCCAGCGTCCGAGACTTGGATGCAGCGCCGCCCGGCGCACATAGTCTTTGGCCGCGTCGGTGCCGATGCTCAGGCCCTGGGTGTTGATGCTCTTGATGTCCGGATGGGTGCCGGCCCGCGCGGTCACACACGAATGGCAGTGGCCGCAACCACCCTCGACGCATTGCAGTGCCGCAGCAAAAGCCTGTGCGGCATTAGATCTGCCGGAGCCCGGCGGCCCGGTGAAGAGCCACGCGTGTGTCATCGACGAGGCGCCATCGTCGCCGAGCTGGCGCTGCGAACCAGCCACGGCCCGCTTCAGCGTCTTCACTACGGGCTCCTGACCAACCAGGTCATTCCAGACGTTCACCGGGTGACCACTGCCTCAGGTAACAGCGGCTGGACACGATCAATGATGACCGTATGGATCTCTTGCGCGGGCAGACGACCGTCGATCACCAGATAGTGCTCGGTGTCAGCGATAGCCAAGGCAAGAAACCCCTGTCGGACGCGAAGATGGAATTCAAGTGGCTCGGCCTCGATGCGATCAGCGCCATCGAAGCGCGTGTGGCCGATCAACGGGTCGATGTCGAGGACGATCGTCAGATGCGGGCGAAGCCACGAGGTGGCCCACCGCGCGATGTACTCGACCTCATTGACATCGAGGTCGCGGCCGGCACCCTGGTAGGCCAGCGTCGAGTCGACGTAACGGTCGGTGAGCACAATGCCACCACGCGCCAGCTCCGGCAGCACAACCTGATCCACATGCTCGGCCTTGTCGGCCGCATACAACAACGCCTCGGTGCGCGGCGACAACTCGCCGGTATCGTTGTCGAGCACGATGTGGCGGAGGAGTTTGCCGACCTCGGTGCCGCCGGGTTCGCGGGTAAGGAGGACCCGATGACCCAAATTTTGCATCCACTCGACCAGCAGCGTGGCTTGGGTCGACTTGCCAGCGCCTTCGCCACCCTCCAAAGCGATGAAGACTCCCGCCTCGGTGTAGAGCGGAGCCATCGGTTGCATGAGGCGAGCCTAATGGCTGCCACTGACACCCAGCCCGGTTGGGAGGCAACCACTCACGGCTTCGGCTCGATGACTTCGAAACCTGCCTCCTGCGCTGCGTCGGCTTGCCGAAGGTCATACGTGACAAAGCCGTCAACTTCGAGCTCTATGGCGGCCGCGATATGTAATGCATCCAGCGAGCGAAGATTCTCGCCGAGCAACCGCCCGGCCACTTTGAACGTGTCAACATTCGGGCAGATCAGTGAGATCTCGTTCAAAGCACCGCTAACATGACGTCGAGGTAGGTGCATGCGCGCTGCGAGTTGGTAAAGCTCGGT
>JBBSRT010000038.1:0-10975 GCA_038242765.1 Propionibacteriales bacterium | reverse complement strand
GTGGCCAAGGCCTACGTGGCACATCTTCGCGACCTCATCGGCGGCCTCGGAGTCTCCGATGTACGGATGGATCAGGGATCGCTGCGATGCGATGTCAACCTGTCGCTGCGCCCCAGCGGCACCACCACTCTGGGCACCCGCTCGGAGACCAAGAACGTCAACTCATTCCGCTCGGTGGAGCGCGCTGTCCGCTACGAGGTCAGCCGGCACGCAGGTGTCCTCGATGCCGCCGGCAAGATCGTGCAAGAGACGCGACACTTCCATGAGGACACCGGTACGACGTCTTCGGGTCGGGAAAAATCTGACGCCGAGGACTACCGCTATTTCCCCGAGCCCGACCTCGCGCCGGTCGCACCGTCACGCGAATGGGTCGAGCAGTTGCGCGCGACCATGCCGGAGCCGCCCGCTGTGCGCCGAGCCCGATTGGCTAAGGATTGGGGTTTCAACGAACTTGACATGCGCGACGTTGTCGGAGCCGGTGCCCTCGAGCTCGTTGTCGAAACGGTCGCCGCGGGTGCGAGCGCGCAATCGGCCAAGAAGTGGTGGCTCACCGAGATGGCGCGCCGTTCGAACGAGCAGGGCATCGACATCGTGGATCTGCCGATCACACCCCTACAGGTGGCGCAGATTCAAGGGTTTATCGATGCCGGTCGCATCAACGACAAACTGGCACGGCAGGTCTTCGACGGGGTATTGGCCGGAGAGGGCGATCCCGAAGAGGTCATCGTCGCGCGCGGCCTCGAGATGGTTTCCGACGATGGCGCGTTGTCGGCGTCGGTCGACAAGGCGATCGCCGAGAACCCCGGTGTCGCCGACAAGATCCGCGACGGCAAACAAGCCGCCGCCGGTGCACTCATTGGCGCGGTGATGAAAGACATGCGTGGGCAGGCAGACGCGGGGCGGGTGCGCGAAATCATCCTCGAAAAGCTGTCCTGATAGCTCCAACGTCATCCCGCACGGGGACCCCGGTCCGCATACGGGATGACGTTACGGTTTCGGCGTGGATTCGACGCGCTGGATCAACGTGAGCAGTTCATCGCGGATCAACACGGGCTGTTCGAGGGGCAGGAAATGCGATCCTTTGACCTCGACGAACTTTGCGTCCCGGATGCGTTCGGCGGCGCTTTTCATGTCTCGGGAACCGGTGAGGATGTCGCTCTTGCCGGCGACAAAGGTGACCGGTGCCGTGATTCCCGACAGCCTGATCCGTGAACCCCGCGAAACCTCAAGGGCGAGGTGGGCATACCAGCGCGGATTGGTGCGACAAAACTCACGCAACATGACCCGAACGGCGTCGGTGTCGGCTCGACCGTTGATGAATCCGGTGCGTTGCACCGCGCCGGCAGTGGTCCTGGTCCACGGAATACGCTTCACGACCGGCGCGAGGGCGTGCCCGCTGAAGTAGCCTGCGCGAGTGAAATTAACCATTACCTTCTTGGCAAGCGGCCGGGGCAACCGAAACGGCGAGAGCATCGTGCTGAACGTGTCGCCGGGAACGCCGGCCACGGCGAGAATACCGTCGACACGTTCGGGATGACGGGTGGCCAGTTCGAAGGCGATCGTCACGCCGTGGGACCAGCTCGGGACAACAGCTGAAACGATCCCGGCATCGTCCATAACCGCGATGGCGTCCTCAATGTAGGAGTCGAGGTCGGCACGACCGCTGGCGGGACGCTCCGAACCGCCGACCCCGCGGTGATTCCACGAGACCACCCGCACGCCGCAATCGGATCGCAACAGCGAAGGCCACGCGTAGGGGTTGGTCCCCAGACCGTTCGATAACAGCACCGTCGGCCCGTCGGCATCATTGGTCCACGCACGCAGGCGAGTGCCATCAGCGCTGTAGACGTCATAAAAGCGGACGTGAGCGGGCAGAAATGTTCCTTCAGGGGCCACGACCGCACATCTTCCCCTGTTCGCGGCTCGGCCGCAACGCGAACGGCTCGGGGCGAAACAGCGTGTCGCGATTTTGTATGGTCATCGTATGATCGCCTACGCAACCACCGCAGCACGTCAACCCGTCGGCACCACGCCGTCGACACAAAAACGGGCCGACCTCGTGTTGGAGGGCGGCGGCGTCAAGGGCATCGCTCTTGTGGGCGCGGCGATGGCATTGCATGATGACGGCTACCGCTTCGAGCGCATTGCGGGATCGTCGGCCGGTGCGATCGTCGGCGCCATCATTGCCGCCATGCAACGCTCCGGCGAGTCGATGAGCCGGGTCGACGAGATCCTGCGCACCCTCGACTACGAACAAATGCTCGACCGCAGAGGACTCAGCAAATATCTGTCGTGGTGGCCTACCCTGGCCAACGCGGTCGGTGTGGTGTTCAACAACGGGATGTATCGCGGCGCCCACCTCGAGGACTGGACCCGCGGCGTGCTCGCTGACCTCGGTGTGCGGTCCTTTGGTGATCTGCAGTTCGATGATCCGGGATCGTCGTTGCAACCGGCGCAGTCCTACCGGTTGGTGGTCACCACGAGCGACCTTGCCAGGCAGCGGTCGATGTATCTCCCGTGGGACCTCCACGACTATGGGCTCCAAGCCCACGCATTCTCGGTTGCCCGCGCCGTACGAGCATCCGCGGCCATCCCGTTCTTGTTTGAACCGGTCACGTTGCGCTCCAAGTTCGGTATGTCGGCGCTGGCCGACGGATCATTGTTGCGCAGCTATCCCATCGAAATCTTCGACCGCAGCGACGGCCAGCCCAGCCGGTGGCCGACGCTGGGTGTCCGCCTGAGTTCGCCCTCGAACGAGCGGGCACCGGCCAAGCCCGTGACCGGTCCGATCTCGCTCATGATGAGCCTGATCTACACGACGGTCGACTCAACGCAGGTGCGCCACGTCAGCGATCCTGAAAACCTCGAACGCAGCATCTTTGCTAAACCACGTGGTGTTCGTTGGACCGATTTCGACCTGACCGAAGACCAGCAACAGGGCCTCTATGAGTCGGGCTATGCCGCTGGTCTGGAATACCTCAAGAGGCATCCCCAAGGTCCGCTCAAGGCTGACATACACGATCAGACAGGGCAGATCGACATCGGTTGATCGGGCCCGCCCATAACTGATTTGCGCTGTTGGCGTGGCTGATCTCAGCGACCGGACTTCACGCGCGACGGCCGATTGCGCTGCGAGAATTTCTCCATCGCCACCAATCAAGGGAGATCTTGTATGACCATCACCGACACCACCGAATCGGTTGCCCAGCGCATCCGTCCCGAAGTGCGTACGACGCTTGTGGCCGGAACCGCGACCGAGGTAAAGGTCACCGCCGGAGAGCATGCGTTCACCATCGATGAACCGGCTGCTCTTGGCGGGACCAATCTCGGCGCGAACCCCGTCGAGCACCTATTGGCCGCGCTCGGTGCATGCCAGGTCATCACGTTCCAGGTCTGGGCACAAAAGCTTGGCCTGACCATCGATGAGTTGGAGATTGACGTTGCTGGTGACGTCGACCTGCAAGGGTTCTTTGGGTTGTCCGAGGGGGTACGCCCAGGTTTTGCCTCAATCGATGTCGATGTGCGGCTTGCCGGGCCAGAATCGGCCACCCGGTATGCAGAACTCGTCGAAACCGTCGAACGACATTGCCCCGTGCTCGATAATCTCGGCAATACGGTGCCCGTGCGGGCGTCCTTCGCCGCGGCCTGCCCGGAGGGTTTGGATCTGCCGGTGAACCATCTTCCGGTTAGCGGCTAGATTCTCCTCATTTAGCTCTCCTCTTAATTTGCGGTCAAATAAGTGATATTCTTACTATTGTGCAAATGAAGGAGAATACTGGAGTCGCGCTCATTGGAGACGTTGTTGGTTCGCGTTCCCACAAGGATCGCGCCGCCATGCAGCGGGTCCTTGGCGAGGTGCTGGAGCGGGTCAACCAAGTGGTGCCCGCAGAGCAACGGCTTGGCGCCACGGTGGGCGATGAGTTCCAGGGCGTCTATGCCGATGCCCCGACAGCGGTCGACGCCACCCTCGTATTGCGACTGAGCCTGCCGGTCGGACTCGACTGCCGTTTCGGGCTGGGGAGCGGCACCTACGCAAATGTCGGACGGTCGCAATACGGTGTGATGCAGGACGGGCCGGCATGGTGGTCTGCCCGGGATGCAATCGTGATCGCCAAAGACCGCGAGCGCGGGCGCAACAAGACGTTGCGCACCTGGTTTTGCACCGCCGATGAACATGAGGAGCGTGAAGCAACAATGGTCAATGCGCTCCTGTTGTGCCGCGATCAGATCGTGAGCGACATGAACCCTCGCCAGCGCCGGCTTCTGCTGGGTGTCATCGGCGGGCAGACGCAGGTGGCACTGGCGCAGACCGAAGGCATTTCTGCATCAGCGGTGTCACAGACTCTCGCATCATCAGGGGCCTATGCCGTTCTCGGGGCGCACGAAAGTATTACGGCGACATCATGATCATTCTCGGTGTGTTCCTTGCAATGATCGGCGTCGCCGACCTGATGCGAACTGTCAACAGCGGTCGCCTCGGCCAAGTTGCGGCACTGGTCGTGGCCGCCTTTGTCGCCATCTTGGGCTTTTGGGGCACTGGTCGCGATTTCGCCGACCTATGGTTGCTGGTGGTCGGGGTCCTCCTTGTCACAGCCTGGGTCTTCGCCGACCGCATACCCCAAGAGGGGGCACAACGTCTCGCGCTCGTCGCGCTCGCAGGCGCAATGCTGCTGATCCTTGCCTTCGGTCAACACGTCGAGCAGCAGACCGGCTGGTTGACCCGGTGGTATCCAGGACTGGCGATCGACAACCTCGACCGAGTGCCGTTTGAAAAGTTTGTGCTCGCGACGGGCGTTTTTCTCGTTTTACAGAGCACCGCGAACATCGTCGTACGGCTTGTGCTCCGCAGCGCTGGCCCCGGCGTTATGGAGTCGGCGCAAACGCTCAAAGGCGGTCGTATTCTGGGACCGCTTGAGCGCACACTGCTTTTCGCGATGTGTCTGGGCGGCCATTTTGGCGCCGTGGGTGCCGTCGTTGCGGCCAAGGGCATCTTGCGGTTCCCGGAGATTTCGCGAGCCGACGACGATGGTGATCTGGCCGAATACGTGCTGGTAGGTAGTTTCGTCAGCTGGCTGCTCGCCCTCATGTTCGTCCCACTGTTTTGAGTCGCCAACACCCAGAAAGCGCGCATTAACCCGAGCAGACCCCATACCGCTGGCATCTCGCGAGGTATCGGGTCGTAATCTCATGGCATGGCTCCTGACATCAAACCCCGCAGCCGCGACGTCACCGATGGTCTCGAAAAGACCGCCGCGCGAGGCATGCTCCGCGCCGTTGGTATGGGTGACGATGACTGGGTGAAGCCGCAGATAGGCGTCGCGTCGAGCTGGAATGAAATCACCCCGTGCAACCTGTCCTTGGACCGGCTTGCCGATTCGGTCAAAGAAGGCGTGCACGCCGGTGGCGGATTCCCGCTCGAGTTCGGCACCATCTCAGTCTCCGACGGCATCTCGATGGGTCACGAGGGCATGCATTTCTCACTCGTCTCACGCGAAGTGATTGCCGACTCCGTCGAGACGGTGATGATGGCCGAACGACTCGATGGCTCGGTGCTCTTAGCCGGTTGCGACAAGAGCCTGCCGGGCATGCTCATGGCCGCAGCACGCCTCGACCTTGCAAGTGTCTTCTTGTATGCGGGCTCAATCATGCCCGGACAGGTCGACGGGCACGACGTCACGATCATCGATGCATTCGAAGCGGTCGGGGCCTGCATCAAGGGACTCATCTCGCGCGAACAGGTCGACAAAATCGAACGCGCCATCTGCCCGGGTGAAGGTGCGTGCGGCGGCATGTACACCGCGAACACGATGGCCTCTGTCGCCGAAGCGCTCGGTATGAGCCTGCCCGGATCGGCCGCGCCGCCGGCGCCGGACCGCCGGCGCGACGGCTATGCGAAAGCCTCGGGCGAAGCCGTTGTCGAAATGTTACGTAAGGGCATCACGGCCCGTCAGATTATGACCAAACCCGCCTTCGAAAACGCTATTGCGATGGTGATGGCCCTCGGCGGTTCAACCAACGCTGTGCTGCACCTGTTAGCGATAGCGCGGGAGGCCGAGGTCGACCTGACGCTCGACGATTTCAACCGCATTGGCGACAAGGTTCCGCATCTAGGTGACCTGAAACCTTTCGGGCGCTATGTCATGAATGACGTCGACAAGGTTGGCGGTATCCCTGTCATTATGAAGGCGTTACTCGACGCCGGCATGATGAACGGTGACTGCCTCACCGTCACCGGCAAGACGATGGCCGAAAACCTCGCTGACATCGATATCGAGCTCGACGGCGACGTCATCCGCGCGATTGATCGACCCATCCACAAAACCGGTGGTCTCACCATTTTGCGGGGGTCACTGGCTCCCGATGGTGCCGTTGTCAAAAGCGCTGGTTTTGATTCCGATGTCTTCACCGGAAGCGCCCGCGTGTTTGACGGCGAGCGAGCTGCTATGGATGCGCTCGAGGACGGCAGGATCGTAGCCGGCGACGTCGTCGTCATACGCAACGAAGGCCCCAAGGGCGGCCCCGGCATGCGCGAGATGTTGGCCATCACCGGTGCTATCAAGGGCGCCGGACTGGGCAAGGACGTGCTGTTGCTGACCGATGGCCGCTTCTCTGGCGGGACGACGGGGCTCTGCGTCGGGCACGTCGCACCCGAAGCGGTTGACGCGGGGCCGATCGCCTTCGTCAAGGACGGCGACCAGATCACTCTCGACATGGCCAAGCGAACCCTCGATGTTAATGTTGAGGCCGACGAACTCGAAAAACGCAAGATCGGTTGGGAGCCGTTGCCGACCAAATATACCCGCGGTGTTCTGGCGAAGTATCGCGCGTTGGTGCATTCGGCGGCCGAGGGCGCGATCTGCGGTTGACGCGCCACTTCAACACCGTAACGTCATCCCGGGCGCGGACCAGGGTCCTCGTGCGGGATGACGTTACGGTCGGGACGACGTTACGGTCGGGACGACGCCCGGTCCACGATGTGGACTTTCCATCTCAACACTTGACCACTTCTCAAACGGGGTACACAATGAAAACGTGGAAGATCGACTCCTTGTAGTACGCAACTGACGCGATAGCCAACGGCTGCGCGTCTCCCTCGAATGCCTAACGGCCGGGGGATTTTTTTATGCGAAATCGGCCTGAGGCCCCAAAATCTGGCAGCGTACGATGAGACCGAAGTTAGGAAGTATCATGAGTGAGCAGCTCACCGGAGCACAAAGCCTGATCCGGGCGCTGGAGCATGCCGGGGTCGAAACAGTCTTCGGTATTCCAGGTGGCGCGATACTACCGGCCTACGACCCGCTCTTCGATTCGAAGCAGATCCGTCACATCTTGGTACGCCATGAGCAGGGTGCGGGCCACGCGGCACAGGGATATGCCATGGTCAGCGGCAAGGTCGGCGTTTGTATGGTGACCTCGGGTCCCGGTGCCACCAACCTCGTCACCGCCATCGCTGATGCGCAAATGGATTCGGTACCGATCGTGGCAATCACCGGACAGGTAGCCAGTGGCTCGATTGGATCCGATGCATTCCAAGAGGCTGACATTCGCGGCATCACGATGCCGATCACCAAACACAGCTACCTTGTCATTGACCCCAAAGAAATTCCCCGTGTCATCGCCGAGGCCTTTCATATCGCCGCGACCGGCCGC
The DNA here is from genome assembly GCA_038242765.1 of Propionibacteriales bacterium. Lineage (GTDB taxonomy): Bacteria > Actinomycetota > Actinomycetes > Propionibacteriales > Nocardioidaceae > JBBSRT01. Next base: position 3,325 of record JBBSRT010000038.1, on the reverse strand, counting down.
CCAGGACCGGTGCTCGTCGACATCGCCAAGGACGCGATGCAGGCCATGACCACTTTTGAATGGCCGGCCGAACTCAGCCTGCCGGGCTACCACCCCACCACCAGACCGCATGGCAAACAGGTCCGCGAAGCAGCCCGGCTGATGGCCGAGTCGCAGCGTCCAGTCCTGTATGTCGGCGGCGGCGTCATCAAGGCGGGCGCCTCCGCAGAGCTCAAGATTCTCGCCGAAATGGCACAAATCCCTGTCGTAACGACGCTGATGGCCAGGGGTGCATTCCCCGATTCCCACGAACTGCACCTGGGCATGCCCGGCATGCACGGCACGGTGGCCGCGGTCGCCGCGCTGCAAAAGAGCGACCTACTCATCAGTCTCGGTGCACGCTTCGACGACCGCGTCACCGGACAGCTCGCAACCTTCGCCCCCGACGCAAAGGTCATACACGCTGACATCGACCCGGCCGAGATCTCCAAGAATCGCACCGCAGACGTCCCAATCGTTGGCGATTGCCGCGAAGTCCTCGCCGACCTGATCGTCGTGCTCCAAAAGCAGATCGACGATGACGGCGCACTCACCAACTACAGTGACTGGAAAGACATGACGGTCAGCATCAAGGACCGTTACCCAGTCGGCTATGACACCGCCGAGGACGGTTCACTCTCACCCCAACAGGTCATCGAGCGCATCGGTCAGATCGCGGGGCCCGAAGCCACCTATGTGTCCGGCGTCGGCCAGCACCAGATGTGGTCTTCGCACTTCATCTCCTACGAACGCCCAAACCAGTGGCTCAACTCCGGCGGCCTGGGAACCATGGGTTACAGCGTCCCGGCCGCCATGGGGGCGCAGGTCGCGTTGCCAGGCAAAGTCGTATGGTCGATCGACGGAGATGGCTGTTTCCAGATGACCAATCAAGAACTGGCCACGTGCGCCATTGAGGGCATTCCGATCAAGGTCGCCGTCATTAACAACTCAACGCTGGGAATGGTTCGGCAGTGGCAGACGCTGTTCTACAACAGCCGTTACTCCAACACTGACCTCAATACCGGCGCTGACACCGTACGGATCCCGGACTTCGTCAAACTGGCAGAGGCTTACGGGTGTGTGGGATTGCGCTGCGATTCGATTGACGACCTCGATGCACCGATCGAAAAGGCAATGTCCATCAATGATCAGCCGGTGGTCGTCGACTTCGTGGTCAACCGCGACGCCATGGTGTGGCCGATGGTCGCCGCCGGCACGAGCAATGACGCCATCCAGATCGCGCGCGACATGGCGCCCAACTTCGAGGACGACGAACTATGACACAACACACCCTCTCGGTCCTGGTCGAAAATACCCCCGGCGTCCTGGCCCGCGTCTCGAGCCTGTTCATGCGTCGCGGATTCAACATCGACTCGCTTGCCGTTGGTCCCACGGAGATACCCGAGATCTCGCGGATGACGATCGTGGTCAACGTCGACAAGTTGTCGCTTGAGCAGGTCACCAAACAGCTCAACAAACTCGTCAACGTCCTCAAGATCGTCGAGCTCGACTCACACGCCGCCGTTGAACGCGAGCTCATGCTCATCAAGGTCCGTACCGATCAGTCGAGCCGAGGGCAGGTCCTCGAAACCGTGCAACTCTTCCGTGCCAAGGTTGTCGACGTCGCCACCGATGCCGTGACGATTGAGGCGACCGGGGATGCCGGCAAGCTGACAGCGATGCTCCACATCCTTGAACCGTTCGGCATCCGCGAGATCGCCCAGTCGGGCCGTGTCGCGATCGGCCGAGGCGGTCGTTCCATCACCGACAGAACCTTGCGCGCCGTACCCGGCTCGCATGCAAGCTAACCCAAACCCCAACGCAAGGAGAAGACCCGTGGCCGAGTTGTTTTATGACGATGACGCAGACCTGAGCATCATCCAGGGACGGCATGTCGCCGTCCTCGGTTATGGCAGCCAGGGCCATGCGCATGCGCTCTCGCTGCGCGACTCGGGTGTCGACGTGCGCGTCGGCCTGCCTGAGGGCTCCAAGAGTCGCGCAAAGGCTGAAGCTGAAGGACTACGGGTCCTCAGCCCCGCCGAAGCGGTCGAGGAAGCCGACCTGATCGTCGTGCTTGCGCCCGACCCGGCGCAGCGTGACCTCTATACCGAAGCCATCGAGCCCAGTCTCGTCGCCGGCGATGCGCTCTTCTTCGGCCACGGATTCAACATCCGTTATGGATACATCAAGCCGCCCGAAGGTGTCGATGTGTGCATGGTCGCCCCGAAGGGGCCCGGTCACCTTGTGCGCCGCGAATTCGTCGAAGGACGCGGTGTTCCCGACATTATTGCCGTTGAGCAGGATGCTAGCGGCACGGCGTGGGATCTGACCCTTTCCTATGCCAAGGCGATCGGTGGAACACGCGCCGGTGCGATCAAGACGACCTTCACCGAGGAGACCGAAACCGACCTCTTCGGCGAGCAGGCCGTGCTATGTGGCGGTGTCTCACAACTCATCCAGTATGGCTTCGAAACACTTACCGAAGCCGGCTACCAGCCCGAGGTTGCCTACTTCGAATGCCTGCATGAGCTCAAGCTCATCGTCGACCTGATCTACGAAGGTGGCATCGCCAAGCAACGCTGGTCTGTTTCGGACACCGCCGAATACGGCGACTACGTCTCGGGCCCGCGGGTGATCGATGAGTCGGTCAAGAGCAATATGCAGGCCGTGTTGGCCGACATACAAAATGGTGAATTCGCCAAACGTTTCATCGCCGACCAGGATGCAGGTGCGCCCGAGTTCAAGAAGTTCCGCGAAGTCGCAGCTGCTCACCCGATCGAAGCGGTCGGCAAAAAGTTGCGTGGACTCATGAGCTGGGTCAAGAGCAGCGACAGCGACTATGTCGAAGGATCAGCCGCCCGCTGACCCCGTTTTAGGACAGTTATCGCCGACTACATCGACCCGGGACTGACTTCACGCCAGCAGATGCGTGCCGGTCAGATGGGCCGACGCCTGCCCCAACTTCTTATTGGGCTGTTCCTCTTCGGTTGGTCGATGGCCATGATGGTCGAGTCCGACCTGGGTTTGATGCCCTGGGACGTGTTCCATCAGGGCGTCGCCCGACACGTATCGCTCACGTTCGGGCAGGTGGTAATAGTCACCGGTGCACTGGTGCTTTTGCTGTGGATCCCGTTGCGACAATGGCCCGGTCTAGGCACGATTCTCAATGTCGTCCTCATCGGCCTTGCCGCCGACTTCGGCCTCAGGGTCATGTCGCAGCCGGATGCATTGTGGGCACAAATTCTTCTGGTTGTCGGAGGCATCGTTGCCAATGGCATCGCTAGCGCCCTCTACATCGGCGTCCACC
>JBBSRT010000037.1:0-11050 GCA_038242765.1 Propionibacteriales bacterium | reverse complement strand
TTTTCAGGCGCAAATTCGACCGACATGACGGCCGCACCGCCCCATTCTGCGCCGACACCGAGTCCCTGAATGAGTCGCATGACCAACAGCAGGATCGGTGCCAAGATGCCGATTTGAGCGTGGGAGGGCAGCAGACCAATAGCGATGGTGGCGAACCCCATCGTCAAGAGGGAACCGACCAGCACGGATTTGCGGCCGACTCGATCGCCGAGATGGCCTCCCACTACTCCGCCTACGGGCCGCGCCAGGAAGCCGACCGCGTAGGTGCCGAACGCTGCAATCACGCCCATCGCCGGTGTTTGCTCGGGGAAGAAGATGGGACCGAAGACGATCGCAGCTGCAGTGCCGTACAGGAAGAAGTCGTACCATTCAATGGTCGTGCCGACGAAGCTGGCGAAACCAACCTTCTTTGGTGTGTTGAATTTGGCGCCTATCGCGTCTTGGGACATTGCTGTTCCTCCAGTTGGGATGTGTCGAGACTCGGCATGCATACTTCTAGATTTTTCGAAGCGTAGAACAACTCTGGTGGTATGCGCAAGAGGTCCCGCGATGCTTCTTTGGATCTGACGGAGATTGAACCCGGTGCAACCGAAGGCAATTTGGGGTGTGTGCCAACTCGTTTGACGAGACTCTTGCAATAGTTCTATCTTTGTCGAATAATCAAACTACTGACCATCGCAATGCTCGGATTACCTCGACGGCTCGTTGCAGAACTTGGCAAATCGATTGAAAGGCAGCGCATGACAATCGGCATGGATATTGATGAGCATGTGGGTTCGGTTGAGGCCGTTCGCAACGCCGTGCTTTGGGGCCCATCGCCCGATGTTGCACGCGACAGCCAGCTCGGCCGCTTCGCTGCGGACCTAGGTTTTACGATTGATGAGTACGAACCGCTGTGGAAATGGTCGACAGCAGAACCGGAGCAATTCTGGGAAGCCGTATGGCGCTCCTCGGGGCTCAAGGGTGACCTCGGACCGCTGCCCCATTTGGTCGGCGACGACATGGTCGACTCGCGATTTTTCCCCGAAGGGCTCATCAGTTTCACCGAAAACATGCTGGCGGGGGCCGATCTCGACATGGCGGTGATCGAGGCCGGTCCGCAAGGAGTGACTAGACGTCTCACCTTCGAAGAGCTCCGTGGAGAGACGGCGCGCTTGGCTGCCACACTCACAACCTTGGGGGTGCGCGAAGGTGACAGGGTCGCAGTCGTCGCCCCGAATCGGACCGAAGCATTGGTGAGCTTGCTGGCGACCGCCGAAATCGGAGCGATTTGGACCTCATGTTCGCCAGACTTCGGCGCTGATGCGATCATCGACCGCATTGGCCAAATTGAACCCGTGGTACTCATCGCAACCTCGGGCTATACGTACAACAGCCGCTCTCACGACCTGACCGCGACCTTGAACTCGCTGGCAGCGGGCATGCCAAGCCTGCGGCACATCATCCTGACCGATCTTGGCGACGTCGATGTACACCTCGACCCGCCGCCCCTGGTGCAGGTGCACCCGTGGCCCGATAAGGATCTTTCGGCCCCGTTGACAATGAAGCGGCGCTCTTTCAACCATCCGCTCTACGTTCTCTACACATCGGGGACAACCGGCCGGCCCAAAGCCATCGTCCACTCAGTCGGCGGCGTGGTGCTCAAACATGCCAGTGAACATCGTTTGCAATGTGATGTGAAGGCCGGCGATGTGTGCTTCTGGTACACGAACACGGCATGGATGATGTATCACTGGGTCGTCTCTACCCTGGCCTGCGGAGCCGCGCTCGTCTTGTATGACGACGCAGCGATCCCCAACGATTCGGGCGCACCCGACCATGGCGCCCTGTGGCGGCTCATTGATGACTGCAACGTCACCCATTTCGGCACCTCTCCCCGGTATCTTGCGGCACTAGCCGATGCCGGCTATGAACCGGGCAACCGTCACGATCTGACTCGGTTGCGTGCTGTGCTCTCTGCTGGAGCACCCGTGGCCCCCGAACAATTCGACTGGGTCTATCGCGCCATCAGCGACGACCTGATGTTCGCGTCCATTTCGGGTGGGACAGAAATCATGGGTTGCTTCGTCATGGGCTCCCCGCTGCACAAGGTGCGTCGCGGTGAAATAACCTGCAAGACTTTAGGGATGGCCGTTGATGTGCTCGACGAGCGAGGTTATTCCGTGGTCGGGGCCAAGGGCGATCTGGTCTGCAAACTTCCCTTTCCGTCGATGCCTCTCACCTTTTGGGGCGAGGATGGCGATCGTCGCTACCGCGATACATACTTCAGCGGTTTTCCCGGAGTATGGACGCACGGCGATCTGGCCACTAACACCGTTGATGGTGGGGTCGTCATACATGGCCGGACTGACACCACGCTCAAACCCGGCGGTGTCCGGATCGGAACTGGCGAAATTTATCGGATCACCGAACAGATACTCGAGATCGGCGACAGTGTCGTGTTCGGCTATTCGCATAACGGCGACGAGGACGTCGTCCTTTGCATCGTTGCGGCAGATGATCACGTCGTGGACGCTGCATTAGCAGCCCGGGTTCGGGCACACATCCGATCTGGAGCCTCACCCCGGCACGTGCCTCGGCGAATCTACGAGGTGCGTCACATCCCCTACACGCAAAACGGTAAGAAGGTCGAGCTGGCCGCAAGCGCGGCGATGAGCGGCTCAAGCAAAGGCAACGCGTCCTCACTGAGCAATCCACAATGCCTCGATGAATATCGGGACCTCTCGACCAGGGAGGCGTGGTGAGCGCCCGAAGCTCGGCGTTCGGTGCCATCGTCGGTATAGGCGAGTTGGCTCCGCAACGACACACTACCGACGAGACGACGCTGTCGATGATCGCCGAGGTCTCACTGCAGGCTCTCAACGATGCGGGTATGGACAAGGAAGCGATCGACGGACTGCTTGTTGGTCCGCAGGTAGGTGAAACGCCGCAGCACGTGCCGGCGGTGGTTGCCGAATATCTGGGCCTCGCGCCTCGAATGTCGAACGTGGTGGACCTCGGTGGTGCCAGCGGTGCGGGCATGGTGTGGAGGGCTGGAGCGGCCATTGCCGCCGGTATGTGCGACACCGTGCTTTGTGTCCTTGCCAACGCCCGTCCTGCAGTGGCACCGAGATCCCCGAATCGCAACCCGATCCGAGAATTCGATGTTCCGTTCGGTGCAAGTGGCGCAAACGCGACCTATGCGATGATCGCTCGAGCTCACATGGCCACATACGGCACGACGTCCGAACAGTTGGCGCTGATAGCGGCTTGGGCGAGGCGCAACGCACAGCTGAATCCAGCGGCGATCTGGTATGGACAGCCGGCCTCTGTCGAGGAAATCCTGGCGTCGCCCATGGTCGTCGACCCGCTGCATCTTTACGAAATTGTCATGCCGGTAGCCGGCGGTGCCGCGGTAATCGTCGTCAGCGCAGAGCGCGCCAAGCAGCTCACCCAGCCGGGAGTGTCGTTGCTGGGCGCCGGCGAAAAAGTCACCCATCGGGCGCTCTCAGGGGCGCCGTCACTCACATCGGGTCCACTGTCGGCCGCAATGGGACATGCCTTCGACCAAGCCGGTGCCTCCGCCAAGGAGATGGGTCTGCTGTCGCTCTATGACTGTTATTCAATTCTGGTGGGAGTCACACTCGAAGACGCGGGGATCTGCCCGGAAGGAAAATTTGGGCCGTGGATAGAGGACCACGATCTTTCCCATACCGGCCCCTACCCGATCAACACCCACGGTGGGCAGCTGGGATTCGGACAACCTGATCTTGCCGGTGGAATGACGCACGTGATCGAAGCAGTGCGCCAGTTGCGAGGCCAAGCAGGATCGCGTCAGATCGCCAACATCGACCGCGCCCTGTGCACCGGCAATGGTGCGACGATGAGCGAAGCCACAGCACTCGTGCTAGGAGCTGTTCGATGAGCGAAGACCAGGTGACACAGGCCGGCGTCATGGACGACCACCGGCTCTCACTCCTGCAAGTACCCGGCCCGACACCGACCGCTGAAAGCGTGGCCTTCTGGGACGGTGCGCGACAGGGTCGCCTGTGCATCCCCAAATGTGAGAACTGCGGACGTTTCTTCTTCTATCCACGTCACCTTTGTCCGCATTGCTGGAGTCGAGACTGGGCCTGGCAACGGGCAACGGGTGCTGCGACCTTGAAGACCTTGACCACGGTGCACCGCGCTGGCCATCCCGGATGGGCCGCAGTCGCGCCATACTCGGTGGGTTTGGTCGAACTCGATGAAGGACCGACCCTCCTGACGCACCTGCTCGATTTGCCAGCGGACTATGAGATCGGCATGGCGATGACGGTCCAGTTCGTGCGGGTCGGCGAATGGGTGTTGCCGTGCTTCGCGCCAAGAGAAACCGTCCAGACCGAGAGAGAGAACTCATGACGACACCTTCATACCTCATCGATGGCGTGCGTACGCCCTATGGAAAACGAGGCCGCGCACTATCCAGCCTCTCCAGCATCGACTTGGGAGCAGCAGTCATCGGCGAATTGGTTCAACGGCACCCCGAGGCGGCTCGAGCCGACGCCGTGCTGATGGGTGTTGTCGTACAGGGTGGGCTCGGGCAAAATCCTGCCCGAAACGCCGCATTCACCGGCGGTGTGGACCTCAGCGTGCCCGGAATCACGCTCAATAATGTCTGCCTGGCTGGTCTCGATACCGTATGCGACGCGACCCGACGGGTGCGCAGCGATGAATCACAAATGATCATCGTGGGCGGATTCGACTCGATGAGCAGGAATGTCCCTCTTACCGACGTCCAGCCGGCCAATGCCGTCGATTTCGATGGCCTCACTTGCTCGCTATCGGGAGAGGGAATGGGCGCCCTCTCGGACCGGATGAATGCCGAACTGGGCATTGACAGGCACTCGCAGGACCTCTGGGCACTTAAATCGCACCAACGTGCGGCTGCGGCTCCATTTGCGGAGACGGGCGAGATTATACCGCTGAACGTCAACGGTCAGACCGTGTCGACCGATGAGGGGATTCGGCCAGATACGAGCCTCGAAGCGCTCGCTGCGTTGCGGCCGGCATTCGTCGCCGGAGGCACCATCACGGCAGGCAACTCAGCCCAAATGACCGATGGAGCTTCAGCGGGGATCGTCGGAACATTCGCGGCAGCTGAGAAATTGGGTGTTGAACCGCTCGGCCGGATCACCGGTTGGTCCTACACCGCCGGCCCGGACACGTCATTGCATCTCAAACCTGCTCAAGCAATCAGCGAACTGCTAGCCAGCCGCGGTCTGGGTGTCGGAGACATCGACCTCTTCGAAATCAACGAGGCGTTTGCCGGTGTCGCGGTTGCCTCCGCACAAAAACTGGGGTTGCCCGACGACGTCGTCAACGTCAACGGTGGCGCTATTGCGTTGGGCCACCCGCTGGGTGGGACGGGTTTTCGACTTCTCCACACTCTCGCCCTTGAACTGAAGCGCCGCAACGCCCGGCGCGGCATCGCATCACTGTGCGGTGGCGGCGGTCAGGGCCTTGCTGTCCTCATCGAGCGGGACAACTAATTATTTTCTAATCACCCGAAAGGTGAATCGACATGACTACCAACCAGACAAGCTGGTCCGAAACGCGTTGCACTCAACCGAAAGTCGGAGACTGGGCCGAACGCCGTCGCGACGTCAGAACTGCCGACCTTGAATTGTTCGCTGAAATCAGTGGCGACCGCAACCCATTGCACTTCGATGCCGATGCCGCCGCCAAATCGGTATTCGGCGAGACGGTCGTCCACGGTGGAATCACGACTGCGATTCTCAATGCTGTCGTTGCACAAGATCTGCCGGGACCCGGAACGGTCTTTCTGGAAGTTCGTTGGCGATTCGAAAAACCAGTGCGACCAGGCGACGAGATCACCGGCCGGGTCGAAGTGGTGTCGTGCCGCGATGACAAGCCCATCTGTGAACTCAAAACGACAGTGACACGAAACGACGGAACGGTAGTCCTGTCGGGAACAGCCGTCACGTATACAAGTCGATTGGATGACCCCGCTATGGCTCACCTTTCTGAGTCGTGAGCGTTCCGCCGACCGCATGAATTCCAGCTCCATGGAAAGCCGGCCAAGCCGCGAAGCCTGGACCAACATGTGGTGGCTGGCCGGCGCCTTCGTGCTATGTATGAGCCCGTGGTTTTCCGCCTCAGCGGTCATCCCTCAACTCGACGCAGCATGGACCCTGTCGGCGAACGAGGCGGCGTGGCTGACGATTTCGGTACAGCTCGGTTTTGTTGTCGGCGCAGTCTTGAGCAGTCTTGTCAACCTGCCCGACCTCGTTGCGCCACGCGCCCTGGTGATCGGCGGCGCACTGGGTGCAGCGGTGGCGAACCTTGGCATCCTTACCGCCAGCGGTGCGGGTCAGGCGATCATGTGGCGGTCATTGACCGGAGTGTGTCTGGCGTTGGTCTACCCACCGGGAATGAAACTCATCGCGACCTGGTTCACCCAGGGTCGCGGCACGGCCCTGGGTATTTTGATCGGCGCGTTGACGATGGGCGCCGCGTTGCCGCACCTTGTCAACAGCACCGGCGGGGCCGGCTGGCAAATGGTCATTACTGCGACGTCTGCATTCACTGCCGCGGGGGCAATCGTGGTTGCTTTGCGGGTGAAGGAGGGGCCATTCCCGTTCCCCAAGGCGGTTTTTTCGCCGCGATTGACCGGCGCCGCGATGGCGAATCCGAAACTGCGGTTGGCAACCATCGGCTACGTGGGCCACATGTGGGAGTTGTATGCCATGTGGGCTTGGTTTGCCGCTTTTGCCTCCGCGGCCCTTCGAAACCAGGGGATCCAAAGCGCGTCGGTCGCATCGCTGGTCACCTTCGTCGTCGTCGGGGTCGGAGCTTTGGGTTGTTGGGCAGGAGGAGTCATTGGCGATCGGTTCGGCAAAGAAACCTCGGCCTCGCTCATGATGATGACCTCGGCGACATGCGCAATCACGATTGGACTGTTCTATTCAGGACCGATCTGGTTGTTGCTTACCGTCGGCATCGTTTGGGGATTCTCCGTGGTCGGTGACTCCGCTCAATTTTCGGCGATCGCAACAGAGGTAACACACCAGGCCTACGTTGGCACCGCATTAACCATCCAGTTGGCGGTCGGCTACATCGTGACGACCGTGACGATCTGGATCATTCCGCTGGTCGCCCAAGTGGTGGGTTGGCAGTGGGTGTTCGTCATACTGGTGCCCGGACCGCTCATCGGAAGCGTCGCCATGGTGCATCTGAAGCGTGTCCGTAAACTAGCTGTCGACCGCTGAACCGATAAAGGGATACGAATTCGTGCTCGAAGTCAGTGCGATTCTTGCCGCGGGCGTTTGGGCTGGCGCGATCAACGTCATCGTGGGCTCCGGCACGCTCGTCACATTTCCGGTCTTACTTCTCTTTGGTTATCCGCCGTTGGTTGCGAACATATCGAACAACGTGGGCATTGTGGCAGGCGGCGTTTCGGGAGTGTATGGATATCGCCGAGAGCTCGCAGGCACCAGGCAGACACTTAAAGCCCTGACACCAGCATCGGCGGCCGGAGCGCTGAGCGGTGCCACTTTGCTCTTGGTGTTGCCGCCCGACGTGTTTCAGACGATCGTTCCTGTATTGATCGCTGCCGGTTTGCTGATGGTTGTGGCCGGCCCTGCCATTCAGCGCCGGACAAGCGGCATCGGGAAAGCACACTCGGCCGGCCGCGGTTCGGGCCGCCGCAATCTGATCACGGCTGTGGGCGTCTTCGCCATCTCGACCTACGGGGGATACTTTGGAGCAGCTCAAGGCATCTTGATGTTCGGACTATTGAGTATGTCCATCGCCGGAGATGCGCAACGCATCAACGGAATCAAGAATGTACTGACGACAGTGGTCGGTGCAATCGCCGCCATCGTGTTCATGATCGTGGCTTGGGACCAAATCGACTGGCGCGCCGCGGGACTGATCGCCATTGGCACAGCCATAGGTGGTCTGTTGGGCGCAAGGCTCGGTAGGCGACTGTCTCCGACAGTTCTGAAGGCCGTGATCGTCATCGTCGGCACAGCAGCCATTGGCAAAATCATCCTTTTCGATTAGCGCACCTTGTCTCCTCATAACATGATGAGGCAGGTGAGAGCGGCGGCACCGGTGCCGATCAGGGTCGTTGGGCTGGCCCATTACGATCGCGGTATGGATCGGTCTATTGCGCATGGCAGCATCGCCAGGACCGCCGCATTCGGCTGCGCACTTGCGCTGATTTTCGCACTCGCCGGCTGCGGATTCAGCAACGTCGAACCACCCGCACAGATCACCAAACCCGCGAAAGCAGACTGCACGCCGGCGAAGACATTGCCGGTCGGTGACTCGAACCATACGATCGACTTCGGCGGTCAGAAGCGCCGCTTCCGCATACATGTACCGCCCGACTATGACGGGACCCAAAAAACTCCCGTCGTGTATGCCTTCCACGGCCTGGGCGGCAACGCCAACGTGGCGATCGCCTACACCGGCTGGGACGAGAAAGCCGACGACGAAAACTTCATCGTCGTCGCCCCGCAAGGCCTCGGTCCTGTGCCGCACTGGGATTTCGTGACACCCGCCAGCGAAAAGAGTTCGGACCTGGCGTTCGTCAAGGAGCTCACCAATACGGTCAATTCTGCAGGCTGCATCGACCAGGATCGTACCTATGCCACGGGCTTCTCCAACGGTTCGGCGATGACGTTCGCTTTTGCCTGCTCGGGGGGCTTCAACTTCGCCGCTTACGGCGGGGTCTCGGCGGCCATCTACTGGCCGCAATGCGAACAAAACCCCGCCGCATCGATCATCTATTTTCACGGCACCAAGGATCCGATCGTTCCGTTCCGAGGCGGCCAAAGTCCCATCGGTGACATGGACCCCGTCTCGCTGACAATGGCGCGATGGTCCGCCCACGACGGCTGCAACGTCGAAGCCGACGCCAAACGGGTCACGGACAAGGTCAACAAATACCTATGGCGCAACTGCGTCTCAGGTGTCGACCTGCAGGCCTACGTCGTCAAAGGAGGCGGCCATACGTGGCCCGGCGCCCAACAGGTCGCGGTGCTGCGCAAGCTCGGGTTCACCACCGACGACGTCAATGCCACCGAGTTGATTTGGCGATTCTTCGCAGAACACCCCAAGCGTGGACAATAGACATCGTGACGACCAAACCGATCGAAAGCTGGCTCACCGACATGGACGGTGTGCTCGTCCACGAGGATGCCGCCATCGCCGGTGCGCCGGAGTTCATCGAGAAGCTGACATCAGCCGGTGTGCGATTCCTGGTGTTGACCAACAACTCGATCTTCACACCGCGTGACCTGCGTGCCCGTCTGCTTGCGACCGGCATCGATGTCCCCGAGGCATCGATCTGGACTTCGGCACTGGCCACCGCTAAGTTCCTCAGTGAACAGCGGCCCGGCGGCAGCGCATACGTCATCGGAGAAGCCGGTATCACCACCGCACTGCATGATGTTGGCTACGTTATGACCTCGATCAACCCCGACTATGTGGTGCTCGGTGAGACACGGACCTACTCCTTTGAGGCAATCACCCGCGCCATCCAGTTGATCGCCGCTGGTGCCCGTTTCATCGCCACCAACCCCGACGTGACCGGACCCTCCCCGAGCGGCCCGCTGCCCGCGACCGGTTCGGTGGCAGCCCTCATCACGAAGGCGACGGGTGTCGAACCCTATTTCATCGGCAAACCGAACCCGTTGATGATGCGCAGCGCGCTCAACCAGATCGGGGCGCATTCGGAAACCACACTCATGATCGGTGACCGGATGGATACCGACATCCTTTCGGGTCTCGAAGCCGGTATGCGCACCGTACTTGTGTTGACTGGGTCGACCAGCGCCCACGAGGTCGACCGGTTTTCGTTCCGGCCAACCCATGTAATGAACTCGATCGCCGACATAACCCCACTGGTGGAGGCACCATGATTCTGGACCCCAACGACCTGTACCGCGCCGCCGATGACCGCTATGAGTCGATGACTTATCGCCGCGTCGGCAACAGCGGAGTCCAGCTGCCGGCGATCTCACTCGGCCTGTGGCACAACTTCGGTGACGACAAACCATTGGCGACCCAGCGCGCCATCCTGCGCCGCGCGTTTGATCTGGGCATCACCCACTTTGACCTCGCCAACAACTATGGACCGCCCTACGGCGCCGCCGAAAAGAACTTCGGCCGCATTATGGCCGAAGACTTCGCGCCCTACCGCAACCAGCTCGTCATCTCGTCCAAAGCCGGCTGGGACATGTGGCCCGGCCTGTATGGCAACGGTGGCTCACGCAAATACCTGCTCTCCAGCCTCGATGACTCCCTTGACCGTATGGGGCTCGACTACGTCGACATCTTCTACAGTCACCGATTCGATCCCGATACGCCGATTGAAGAAACGATGGGTGTACTCGACACGGCGGTCCGCTCGGGCAGGGCCCGCTATGCGGGCATTTCGAGCTATTCGCCCGAGCGCACGCGAGCAGCCGCGATGATCCTTCGCGACCTGGGTACACCGCTGTTGATTCATCAACCCTCGTACTCGATGTTCAACCGCTGGGTCGAAGATGAACTCCTTGACACAGTCGAAGCCGAAGGGGTGGGAAGCATCGCCTTTTCGCCCCTCGCACAGGGCCTGCTGACCGACCGCTATCTCCACGGAATCCCCGACGATTCGCGGGCTGCGCAACACAAGTCGCTCGGTGACGACATGTTGAACGACGCCAACATCGAGCGCGCCCGCAAGCTGGCCGAAATTGCCGCCGACCGCGGCCAGACGCTGGCTCAACTCGCGCTCGCGTGGGCGTTACGCGATGAGCGAATGACGTCGGTCATCATCGGCGCGAGCAGTGTTCAGCAGCTCGAGCAAAACGTCGCCGCCCTCGACAACCCGACGTTCACCGAGGATGAGTTGTCGGCCATCGACGCCTATGCGGTCGAGGGTGACGTGAACCTGTGGTCGGGCTCAAGCAGCTCGTAGCATCGCGACGGAAGCGGTCTCCGGTTTGCGCATCGTTATCGTTTTGTAACATTCGGCGGTAACGTTTGGTTCGGCAGAGAGCCGAAAAGTTATCAAGCG
>JBBSRT010000036.1:0-11167 GCA_038242765.1 Propionibacteriales bacterium | reverse complement strand
TCGGAACGAGGCCTCATCCGGACCTTCCGGCCTTTGAATACGTGCAATGTGCGACCGAACCGGTCGTTTTTCAAAAGCTCGATGCCGGGGTCATCGACCTGGCGATTCGCGCTGGAGAAGCCGGCCCGGTGGGCGGCATGGGGGTTGCGCGCCAGATCAAGGACGAGATCTTTCAGGCGCCGCCGGTGCTCATCCTTACCGGCCGGCCACAGGATGCGTGGCTTGCCACGTGGTCGCGTGCGGAGGCAGCCGTGCCGCATCCGATCGACCCGTTCCAACTTGCCGAAACGGTCATCGATCTGGCCCGTGGCGTATGCCTGTCAAACTGACTTGGCCCGAGGTACTGACCGCCCTCATCGGTGGTCAGGACCTCGACAGCACGGCGTCGGCCTGGGCGATGGAGGAAATATTCTCCGGCAACGCTTCGTCGGCGCAAATTGCCGGCTTCGCGGTGGCCTTGCGCGCCAAGGGCGAAACGCTCGACGAGCTCATAGGTTTGGTCGAAACGATGTATGCGCATGCTGCGCCGATCACCGTGCCCGGACGTGTCGTCGACATCGTCGGCACCGGTGGCGACCTCGCCAAAACGGTCAACATCTCCACGATGTCGGCGGTGGTCATGGCCGGTGCAGGAGCCGCAGTGGTCAAACACGGTGGCCGCGCGGCTTCGAGTGCAAGTGGGTCCGCCGACGTTCTTGAGGCGCTCGGCATACGCCTCGATCTGCCCACCGACCGTATCGCTGAGGTTGTCGAACGCGCCGGCATCACGTTTTGTTTTGCGCCGGTTTTCCACTCCTCACTGCGATTTGCGGCAGTTCCGCGCCGCGAATTGGGCATTGCCACGACGTTCAACTTTCTGGGGCCCTTGACCAACCCGGCCAAACCAGGTGCGATGGCAGTCGGTGTTGCCGATGCTCGTATGGCGCCGCTGATGGCCGGGGTGTTTGCGCGCCGGGGCGTTGATGCCTTTGTTTTTCGTGGGGACGACGGTCTGGACGAGATCACAACCACGACGACCTCGACGGTATGGGCCGTCGAGGCTGCTGTCGGCGAAGTTGAGCAGACGACCTTCGATCCGCGTGAACTCGGTATTGCCTATTCGGGCGCTGAAGCGCTGCGCGGGGGAGACCCGTCGTTCAACGCGTCGGTGTTTCGTCGCGTCCTCGAGGGCGAAGAGTCACCGGTACGCGATGCTGTTGTGCTCAATTCTGCGGCCGGGCTTGCCGCGTACGAGGCCAATCGCGGGACAGTCGTCGAAAGGCTGGGTGCGGCCAAGCAACGTATCGAACAGTCGCTGGACAGCGGAGCTGCGCTCAAGGTGCTCGATACGTGGGCTGCCACAACCCAGGAGATTGCCGCCGAAATCCCATAGGAGTCTGGCCGCCGCCCGAGGTTTTCAGTCACCGCCCACGTGTTGTAACCCGTGGGCGGTGCACGTTTACCACGGGCCCGTGGTAGACCGGCGAAAACGTAAACGTGGGAGACCTGCAGCGGGAGGGTCAGAGGCCGATGTTGAAGGCGGCTTCGAGGTCGTGATTCGAAAATGTCTGGAAGGCGATCTGGGTCTGCGTCGAGACGACGCCCTCAACGCGGTTGAGTTGCTCGGTGACGACCTTGGCGATGTCCTCGTGGGCTCGCACCCGCACCAACGCAATGAGGTCGAGGTCGCCGGTCACCGAATAGACCTCGCTGACCCCCTCGATGGAGGCGATCTCCTGGCCGATTTCGCCAAGCCGCGCCACTTCTGCCTCGATGAAGACAATCGCCGTTATCACGACCTCAGCCTAACGCGGCTGCAACGAAAAGCGGTAGGTGTTGTTGTGAGCCAAGGCGCGGCGACTGCCATTGGCCACGCACCACACGCACCCCGTCCGATGAAAGCCAACGCAAAACACACTCGGTCTCGTGCGCGGTGGCCGCCGGCACCGGTCCGAAGCCGGTGCTTACAGTCTCGGCGGTATGGCACAGCGCGTCGACCCAGGCGTGCGCATCGACGCCGGCGGGCATGACCCCGGCGGCTGCAAGCCGTCCATGTCGTACGACGTGGACCTCCCAGCCTTGTGCATGCGGTTTGGCGGCGATGAGCTCGGCATTGTCGACCACGGCGCGCAGCCGCTGTGTCCGAGCGGCTGCATGGAGAAAGTCGGAGAGTCGGTCGCGCCAGATGCCGGCGTCTTCGTAGCGTTGCGCCGCGGCAAGCGAGGCCATTCGTGTGGTCACACCGGTGACCAGCTGCTCGGGATCGCCGATCATGACCTCGCGAAGGCCACGCACCTCAAGGTCATAGGTTTCTGGCGCGCTGGAACCATCACAGGGAGAGAGGCAGTGGCCCATCTCGGCCAGCGCACACGGTGATTTGCGTGAACGAAGCGCGAGTTTTTGTGTGCATTGCCGGATGCGAAAAACGTCGTGCAAGGCTGCGATGGCCCCTTCGGCGGCCATTTTGTTGCTGAACGGACCAATGTAGTCGGCGCTGTCATTGAGAATTTTGCGCACCATTGACAGCCGTGGCCATGCCTCATTGGTCAACTTGAGCCATACGACCTTGTCAGGATTGCGGGACCGCCGATTGTAGGGCGGTTTGTGGTGGGCGATGAGGCGAGCCTCACGCACCTCGGCCTCGAGAGTTGTCGCGCACTCGATGCCTTCGATGCGTTCGGCAAGACGCACCATCTCGCCCATACGTGAGCGGGTTTCGCTCTTGGTGAAATAGGTGCGGGTGCGTACCCGCAGGTTGCCCGATGTGCCGATGTAAAGCACGTCGTCCTGCCGGTCACGAAAAAGATAGACACCGGGTGCGTCGGGCAAATGTTCGGCCAGATGACGTTTCTTGCGTTGGGCCGGATCAACCCTCGATGTCAGTGTGGCGATGTCTTCGAGCGTCGTGAGTCCTTGCGACCCCAACCGTTCGAACAGGCTGTGCAGCACGTCGACGGTGGCGCGGGCATCGTCGAGCGCACGGTGATTGGGTGAGGTGGTCGCATGAAACTTCGCTGCCAGTGTGGACAGTTTGAAGTTGGCAACCTCGTCACGGACCAACGTTTTGCGAGCGAGGCCGACGGTGTCGAGGACCTCGAAAGCTGGCCACGGATAGTCGAGCTCCTTGCAAAAGTGTTTAAGGAAGCCGATATCGAACGGCGCATTGTGAGCCACCAGCACCGCGCCGGTGGCAAACTGCAGGAAGCTGGGTAATACGTCGGCGATGCGTGGCGCATCGATGACCATGTGGTCGGTGATGCCGGTCAGCACCGTGATGAACGCCGGAATCTTTTCGTCGGGGTTGACCAAGGTCTGGAACTCGCCGACAACGTTGCCACCATGCACCAGGACAGCGCCGATCTCAGTGATCTTGGCGCCCTTGGCCGCAGAGCCGCCGGTGGTTTCGAGGTCGACGACACAAAACTGCACGTCGTCGAGGCGCCGCCCGAGGTCGTCGAAAGAAGTTTGGATCGCCTGCACGTGATCGAGACTATTGTGTGGCACCGACAATTTTTGTCGCGACACATTTTGTCGGTGCGGCCCCCTAGCGTGGCCGTCATGAGAGATTCCGTAGTAGTTGATTGCGATCGTTGCCTTGTCCGCAGTGCCAGCGCCTGTGGTGATTGCGTGGTCACCGTCCTTTTGGGCGCGCCGCCGGAGGGAATCGAGATTGACGCCGATGAACTTTCGGCGATCGAAGCCCTGTCGAGTTCGGGGCTCGTGCCACCGTTGCGCCTGGTGACAGCTATGTCTGAGCCTGATATCGCGGCAGGGTGATCAACACGCTGGGGACGGGCAGTTTGATCTGACCGAGCACTGGTCATAGAGTAAGCGATTGTGTGGTCGTCGTAGCGCCCCCGAATGGGAGCCACGGGCACACCGCCTAAACGCAGCAATGGTCCACAGGATCATTGCGGTGTGCCGGGGAACCATGTTTTTTGGGGTGAATCAGCGCGTGCTCGCACGCGTCGTAGGGCAATCCTTTGGCCCGAATCCGCCAGCTAACCCGGTAGGCGTCCAGGATGTAGGGGTATTGAGTGGGTCACACAACCAATAGCGCCCGGATAACGGTCGCGTTTTTGTCGATTTTCGGGCTCGGGCTCACCACGGTTTCGGCTGCGCAAGCAGATCCCAAGGTGACAGTCGATGACGTGAACGCTGCTTTCGAAAAGGTCGAAGCATCATCGGAGGCTGTCAATCAGCTCGGTGAGGACATCAAGGCGACCAAGTCAGAGATCGCCACACTCAATGACGACATCGCCGGTGATGAGGCCGAGTATCAGCGCCAGCGCCAACAGTTGAGTTCAGCCATCGTCCAGCAGCAGCTGGATGCGCCGCTTGGACCGACGGTTAGTTTGCTGGGAAGTCACGACCCCACCGAATTCCTTGATGGTCTGGGAGCGATCCAAGCGCTCAACAGCACGCGCGCAGAAGCCCTCGAAAGTTTCGGTAAGACACGCAAAGAACTCCTCAACCGTAAGACCGAGCTCAAGGACCGCCAAGCAGATATGGCCGAATCCAAGGCCAAGGCCAAGGCCGAGCAGGCACAGATGCGCAAGCACTATGCCACTGCCAAAGCCGAACTGGCGCGCCTTTCGAAGCCGAAGCAGGCCGCACTCAACAAAAGCGACACGACAGTTGACTTTAAAGTCAGCGCCTCGGGCCGCGCCAAGAAGGCAGTCGACTTTGCCCTCGCGCAGCTCGGCGATCCCTATAGCTGGGGCGGCACTGGCCCCAATTCGTGGGACTGTTCAGGGTTGACGCAGGGAGCATATGCGGCCGCGGGAGTCTCGTTGGGTCGCACGACCTACGCCCAAAATGGTAATGGACGAAGCGTTTCGATGGGTTCGTTGCAGCCAGGCGACCTCGTGTTCTATGGCAGCCTCCAACACATGGGGATGTATTTGGGCAACGGCCGCGTCGTGCATGCACCACGCCCGGGAAAGTCCGTAGAGATTGAGGGCGTTGGCAGTTACAGCCAAGCCCGACGCGTCGTCGGCTAGTCCGACACGCCGGCGGCTACGATCGATTAGGTGACCCAGTCGGGATTTCGGCGCCTCATACCGAGCCTGCTAGCAGTCGCGCTCATCGGTGCCGTTGCGCTCATCGTCGTGCTGCTTCAGCACCCATGGACCGGCAGCAGCGCTGAGGAGGCCGGCATTCGGTCCGACGATGCCCAGCCGGCGAGCGCGCTTGTCACACAGATCCAACGCCTGCAAAACGCGTCGTCGCTCGATCAGTTTGTTGATGCCGCCGGATCGACGGCTACCGCACATGCCTGGGCGACGATGGTGTGGAACAACCGACAGCGTCTGGATGTCAACGCGCTGGAGTTGCGGTTCGTCAGCGGCGGAGAGTCGGGCGTTGATGCGCAGGGCACGGTCCAGACCAAGGCCGATGTGTGGTGGCGGCCCGGCGAAGGCTCCGGTATGGCACAACGCCAAACCGACACGGCGACCATAGCGCTGATTTTTGATCGCGTCGCT
This sequence comes from Propionibacteriales bacterium, assembly GCA_038242765.1. Lineage (GTDB taxonomy): Bacteria > Actinomycetota > Actinomycetes > Propionibacteriales > Nocardioidaceae > JBBSRT01. The sequence goes on along the minus strand of JBBSRT010000036.1, from coordinate 5,702 downwards.
GATGGTTCGTATGCGGTGCGCACGGCACGGCAGGTGCGGGGGCCGCTGCCGCTGTGGCTGGCCGGAGCTGTGAGCGTCGATCGCATCAAGGGAGCCACGGTCATCGCGATAGATCATGACGGTGCGCAAGGACAGCTGATCGGCTTGGCCGCGAAGGCCTATCGCGGGGTGCGCGACGTGGTGCCGGGTGCATCGGCCGAACCGCTCGTGGTTGTCGCACCTCATTCGCAAAGCCAAGCCGCAGCCGTGCTCGGTCAGGAGGACAAGGCGATCAGTCAACTCGCCGCCGTGACGACAACGGTCGACGGCTCCGATTCGCCCAAGGCGCCAGCTGCGATTGTGATCAATCCGGAGGTTTTCGCACCAATGGACGAGCGCGCAGCTCAGGTGGTTATGACGCACGAGGCTACACACCTGATGACCGCGGCCTACACCGCCGATGTTCCGGCGTGGGTCCTGGAAGGCTTTGCCGACTTCGTGGCATTGAAGCGCGATACAGCGCCGTTAGCGGTGAGTGCCGGCCAAATCCTTGCTGCGGTCCGAACCGGTGGTGCACCCCAAACACTGCCCACGAGGAAAGACTTTGAGTCCGCCCGCCACGGCCTGGGCGCAACCTATGAGTCGGCTTGGATGATTTTCCGCATGCTGGGTGAAGACAATCGCGACACCTCCATCGTCGACTTCTATCGATCGACGATTGACGGTCAGCCGGTCGCCGATGCCCTCGACGAGCAATTTGGTCTTTCACTCGACGAGCTGACCAAGCAGTGGCGCCGCTACCTGGTGAAGAGCGTTTCGACCTCGTCATGAAAGTCGCGCAAGATCAAATTACGCTTGACTTTGAATGACGGGGTCAGATAGCCGTTCTCCTCGGTCCAATCTTCAGGCAGTATGACAAACTTACGGATTGATTCTGCCTTCGACACCTGGGTGTTGGCATCGTCCACTGCTTTTTGGACCGACTCGGTCAGTTGGGGTGCATCGAGCTTGTCGCTATAAGCTTCGCGGTCGATGGTGACAAGGGCTGCGATAAAAGGTTTGCCGTCGCCGACGACGAGCGCCTGACTGACGACCGGATGCGCACGCATCCGGTCCTCGAGTGCGGCTGGGGCCACATTCTTGCCGCCGGCGGTGACGATGATTTCCTTTTTGCGGCCAGTGATCTTGACGAAGCCGTCCGAGTCGATCTCGCCGAGGTCGCCGGTGGCAAACCAGCCATCGTTGTCGAGGACTTCATTGGTTGCCTTGTCGTTGTTCCCGTCTCCGACGAACCCCTGTCCACCCTTGAACTCGAGTTCGCCGTCGCCGGCGACGCGGGCCGCAGTGCCTCGCAGTGGTTTGCCGACCGTACCGACCCGCAATGCCTCAGGGGTGTTGGCGCAAAGCGCGGCCGTTGTCTCGGTCAGACCATAGCCTTCAAGGACAGTGAGACCGATGCCACGATAAAAGTGCAGGAGGCGTTCACCGAGCGGAGCGCCGCCGGAGATCGCGTGTGTTGCGCGGCCGCCCAGCGCACCCCGCAGCTTCGTATAAACCAACCTGTCGAAAACCTTGTGCTTGAGTCGAAGGGTGATTCGAGTCTTGCCTGTGTCGAGGGACGTGCTGTAGGCGATAGCAGTCTCGGTCGCCGCATCAAAAATTTTGCCCTTGCCGTCGGCGGCAGCGCCCAGGCTCGCCGAGTTGTAAACTTTTTCGAAGACCCGTGGCACGGCAAGGATGAACGTGGGTTTGAACTGTCCCAGATGTGAGACGAGGTCTTTGATGTCAGCGGTATGGCCGAGTTTGGCGCCACGACGGATTGCGCCGATCTGCACGATTCGTGCAAACACATGGGCCAGCGGCAAAAACAACAACGTTGATGCTTCGTCGGCGTCGAAGAGTTCACCGAGTTCGTCAAGGGCGGCACCCAACTCGAAACGGAAGTTGCCATGGGTCAGCATGCAGCCCTTAGGGCGGCCAGTGGTTCCCGAGGTGTAGATCAGTGTTGCGAGGTCGTCGCTGGTGATTGCGGCGCGCCGCTTCTCCAGGTCATCATCGGACACTTCGGCGCCCAGTGTTTCGAGCGCCGACATGCCGCCGTCGTCGATCGTCCAGGTGTGGCGCATCTCGACCGCTTGATCCTGGACCGAGGCAACCTTGTCAGCATGACCGGTGGACTCCACGACGCAGGCCTTGGCGCCGGAGTCCTCCAGGATCCACGCGATTTGTGCGGCCGATGAGGTCTCATAGATGGGCACCGTGACGGCACCGGCCCACCAGATGGCGTAGTCGAGTACAGACCACTCGTAGCGTGTCTTCGACAGCAGTCCGACTCGGTCACCCGCGTCGACGCCGGCGCTGATGAGGCCCTTGGCGATGCGAACCACGTGAGCATGGAACTCACCGATCGTGACGTCTTTCCAGCCGTCCGCGCCCTTGACACCAAATGCCACCGACGCCGGGTCGGCGCCGAGTCGGTCGAGAACGTCGTCGGTGAGATTGCCCAGATTAGTCACGTAGGCAGGTTACAGTCGGGGACCGGACTTGACGAGAGGGGTGGGAATGACCTCGATTGACATTGTGGACGAGACTTTCGTCGTCGCACCGGTGGACGATTTGCGCGCGGTGCTGTGTGACGAGCGGTCATGGCAACCGCTGGGATTGAAACTCGGCTGCTTTGATGATCGTGGAGTCCTCGGCAAACGTTGGACGCTTTCGGGCAATCTGCACGGCACCGCCGAGGTCTGGCTCGAACCCTTTGCCGACGGTGTGGTCGTGCACTTCTTCCTGCAAGCCGATCCGGCCGGCCGGCAACCTTGGCGTAACCAGCAGCGACACTACAGTCGAGCAGTCAAGGCCCAGATCCTGGAAATCAAACGCGGGTATGACCTGCAGCGGCCAGCGGGTCAACCGATGCAGCAACCAGCAGCACCGCGGACCTCGAGGCGCGATAAACTGGGCCTCCGTAACGCCACCCCACAGGAGAACTGATGGCCCGCACGACCAGCGATATCGTGATCGATGCACCGGCGGCCGAGATCATGGCGGTGATCGCCGACTTCGAGGCTTATCCTGAGTGGGCAACCGGTATGAAAAAGGCGGAGATTCTCGATACCGGCAGCAACGGTCGCGCCAAAGAGGTTCTGTTCGCGTTGGACGCCGCGCCAATACGCGACGAATATGCCTTGGCTTATGAATGGAATGGCGACAAACAGGTCTCGTGGTCGCTCGCGAGGTCCGGCCAGATGTTGCGCTCGATGGATGGCACCTACATCCTCGAACCGGATTCGGAGCACGGCACCAGGGTGACTTATCAATTGGCCGTCGACGTGTCGGTCCCGCTTCTTGGAATGTTGAAGCGAAAAGCCGAAAAAGTGATCATTGACACCGCGCTCAAAGGGCTCAAGAACCGCGTTGAAGGTCTCTGAGGTGGAGCAACCCCACGGCGAGCCGGTCGGAAGCGTGGCCGAGGAGGCGATCAAACTTGTCCAGGCATTCACTTCGGCCAACCACGCGGGGCCCGACAACAGCGGGTCTGGCGCGGCAGGCGCCGCCGGCGACCACATGCACTCCGGCACCTGCCAATGGTGTCCGCTGTGCCGACTGGTCAACACGATTCGTGACAACCCCGATGCCGTTGAAGCAGTAGTGGCATCGGCGTCAAACTTGGCGCATTCGATGAAATCGTTTCTCGAGACGGCCAGCCAGTCAGGACCCAAGGACCACTCGTGACAGCAGTTAACGAGTCGTCGGCTGCTGCCGGACCAGCCCGTGCCGGACTTGCCGTTGGTGTCGACATCGGTGGTACCAAGATCGCGGCCGGCGTGGTCGACGACCGGGGAGTCATCATCGCTGAAGATGTCCGGCCGACGCCAGCAGCCGACGCCATCATTTCGACCGTCGCGGTCCTCGTCGAAGAGTTGGGTCGCCAACACGACGTACAGGCTGTAGGCATCGGTGCGGCCGGATTCGTCGATGCAGACCGGTCGACCATGTTGTTCTCGCCAAACATCGATTGGGTTGACGAGCCGCTCGGCCAGCGCGTCAGTGCCGCGACCAGTTTGCCGGTCGTCGTCGAAAACGACGCCAACGCTGCCGCTTGGGGCGAATTCGTGTTCGGGGTCGGTGCCGACGTGCACAATCTCGTGTTAATCACCGTCGGGACGGGCATCGGAGGCGGCCTTGTCCATGACGACAACCTTTATCGTGGCGGGTTCGGGGTAGCCGCCGAAATCGGACACATGCGGGTCGTGCGAGATGGTTTGGTTTGCGGATGCGGACAGCGGGGATGTTTTGAGCAATATGCCAGTGGCGTCGCCTTGGTGCGCAACGCTGGCCAACGCGTCGGCGCCGGCGACGCCACAGCGCTGACCGACCATATGAGCAACGGTGTTGTGGACGGTTCGGTGATCACCGAGCTGGCCCAGCAGGGTGACCTGCTCTGCATCGAGTTGCTGGCCGACCTCGGCACCTGGCTCGGTGAAGGCCTTGCCTCGTTGGCTGCCATTCTCGATCCGGCCGTTGTGGCCATCGGCGGCGGCGTTGCCAGCGCCGGGCCACTGGTCCTTGAACCGACCCGTGCCGCTTTCGAACTACACCTGCCTGCCGGCGCGCACCGGCCACATCCGGAATTGCGATTGGCGACATTGGGCAACCTTGCGGGCATCATCGGAGCCGCTGACCTGGCCAGGCGCGGTTGACGTGGCCGAACGCCTAGCGATAGGAATCGACATTGGGGGCACTAAGGTGGCCGCCGGGGTCGTCGATGCTGACGGCCAGATCCGTGAACGATTGCGTCGCGACAGCCGGGCGACGAGCCCAATCGAAATTCTCGACACCATCACCGACGTCGTCGAAGAACTACGGTCACGGCACCACGTGGTGGCCGTGGGCATCGGCGCGGCAGGTTTCGTCGATGCCAGCCAGTCAACCGTGGTGTTTTCACCGCATCTGGCATGGCGGCATGAACCGCTGCGCGACGCGGTCTATCGACGAACCAAACTGCCCGTACTCGTCGACAACGACGCCAACGCCAGTGGATGGGCCGAATGGCGCTTTGGTGCGGCACAAAACGAACCGGATCTGGTGCTGATCACGCTCGGCACCGGTATCGGCGGGGCCTTGGTCATCGACGGCCAGCCGTATCGCGGGCACTTCGGCATCGCCGGCGAATTCGGCCACATGCAGGTCGTGCCCGGTGGTCACGTGTGTGAATGTGGCAACCGTGGATGCTGGGAACAGTATGCAAGCGGCAACCTGCTTGGACGCCAGGCACGAGCCCTAGCAGAACAGGGCACAGCACTGGGCAAAAAACTGATCGAAGAAGCGGCCGGCGACGTGAGCGTGATCGACGGAATTATGGTCACTGCGGCAGCCAATCATGGCGATGACGAGGCTCGCGAAATGCTGGCTGACGTGGGTGAGTGGTTGGGTGTGGGCATCGCCAACCTGGCGGCAGCTCTTGACCCGGGTCTCTTCGTCGTCGGCGGCGGAGTCAGCGACGCCGGCGAGTTGCTGCTGCAACCGGCGCGTGATGCTTTCCGGCGCACTCTGACCGGCCGCGGTTTCCGTGCCGAAGCCCGCATCGTTGTCGCGCATCTTGGTCCCGAGGCAGGATTGATCGGAGCGGCCGACATGTCGCGGCTCAGAGCACGGCGCCGTCGTCCGGCCAGTCCGGGTGGCCGGGCCCGTGTTCGGGCAGTTGCGAAATCAAGTAGATCGAC
>JBBSRT010000035.1:0-11187 GCA_038242765.1 Propionibacteriales bacterium | reverse complement strand
GCCTGCTCGAGCGCTTCGGCGACCTCGGCGCGGGGCGCTTTGAGTTCTTTGGCCGTACGGCGCAACGTGCGTGCTCGTGGGTCTTCGGCACGGTAGACGCGGTGTCCGAACCCCATGAGCCGTTCGCCGCTGTCGAGGAGTTTTTTGACGTAGGTTTCGGCGTCGCCGGTCTTTTCGACCTCGTCGATCATGTGAAGCACTCGTGACGGGGCGCCGCCATGCAGCGGTCCCGACATGGCACCCACTGCTCCTGACAGCGCCGCGGCCACATCGGCACCCGTGGAGGCGATGACACGGGCGGTGAACGTGGAGGCATTCATACCGTGTTCGGCTGCTGAGACCAGATAGGCGTCGATGGCTTTGGCATGCGCGGGGTTGACTTCGCCACGCCAACGCATCAGCATGCGCCCGATGATCGTGTCACACTGGTCAACCTGTGCCTGCGGGATCATCGGCGAGCCGACACCACGTGCGGCCTGCGCGACATAGGACAAGATCATGACGGCGGTGCGTGACAGGTCTTCGCGCACCTGCTCGGAGCTAATGTCATAAAGTTGCCTGAGGCCCCACGCCGGAGCGGTCAGCGCAATGGCGCTTTGCACATCGGCGCGAATGTCGCCCGAATGCACCGGTATGGGGAAGGGTTCGGCGGCCGGGAGCCCGGGCTCATACTTCCCGTCTACGAGGAGTCCCCATACCTTTTCGAAGGGGACGCGTCCAACCAGGTCATCAATGTCTACTCCGCGGTAGCGAAGCGACGAGCCTTCCTTGTCCGGCTCCGCGATCTGTGATTCGAACGCGATAACGCCTTCTAGGCCATGGTGTACTTCAGTCATATGGGCCATTCTGCACCGCTCGCGACTATCGTGTGTATGTGGACTCAAAATTGGAACACATGCGCATCGAGTACAGCGCTAAAGGGCTCGATGAGAGCGCAGCCGGCGCCGATCCGGTTGCCCTGTTCGGCAGGTGGTTCGACGAGGTCGTTGATTCTGGGGTGGTCGAGGCGAACGCCATGGCGCTGGCGACGGCAGCAGCCGATGGCGCCCCATCGGTGCGCCTGGTGTTGCTCAAGGGTTTCGACGCCCGTGGGCTCGTCTTCTTTACGAACTATGAGTCGCGCAAGGGCACAGAACTCGCGACGAACCCGCGGGCGGCGGCGGTCCTGTTGTGGCATCCGCTGCAACGCCAGGTTCGCGTCGAAGGTCCGGTGACGCAATTGAGCGCGGAAGACTCTGACGCCTACTTTGCCTCGCGGCCACGCGGAGCTCAACTCGGCGCGATGGCCTCACCTCAGTCGAAGCCGATTGCCGATCGCGACGCTCTCGAAGGGCTGTATGAACGTGCAGCGGCCGAGTGTGGCGATCAAGTGGTGCCGCGCCCGTCACATTGGGGCGGCTATCGGATCGGCTTCGAGGTCATCGAGTTTTGGCAGGGGCGCAGCAACCGCGTGCATGATCGGATCCGTTTTCGTCGTGACAATGATGTTGAGTCGACGAGTGCGGGTTGGCAGCGCGACCGCCTCGCTCCGTAGGCCCAGTTCGCGGCAGGTGATGAGCGCGTCGCGGCGGTCAGAAGATGAAGAAAGCGGCAACCGCGGCAGGCAGCGCGCCGAGCAACACCAGGGGGGTCACCGGTGACTTGCCGCGGAATGCCATCGCTCCGCCAACCGCGACCATGCCGATCAATGCGCACATACCGAGCAGGGCAATGCCCGCTCCGGTGCGGCCTTGCTTCACAACGACACCGCTGATTGCAATCAATGCGCCGACCGGAAATGCGGTGATACCGATGATCAGGACGGACAGGACGCGTTCCTGAACCCTCTTGAGTTCGAGCTCACTGGTTTGTCGCGGAGTAAGCTTCGGCTGCGGCGTTGACATGCTGTAAGTATTGCACCGGAATACCTCCGTGAAAAGTCCCGCAAGCCCGATCATCCTTTCGGGTGCCACTTTGAGCTGCACTGCTAGGCGCCTTGAAGCACCGCCCCGCTAGGCGAAGTCCGCGATGTCGATCGCGATCCAGAGCTGTTCGGCGCGACCCAGCAGCGCACCGCCGGCTGAATACAACGCGGTACTCGTGAAGCGTTTGCGGCCCTCGCTGCGTACGATGCGCCCGACCACGATGCACTCCTCGCCCGCGACGGGCAGCATGTCGACCGATGCCGTCATCTGTGCCAACACCATCGGGTCGTTGTCGATGTGGGCAGCCCAGCTGCCCGGGCAATCGATTGCCGCCCACGCGAATTCGTAGCCAAGTCGTCGATCAGGTCCGCAGAAGCTTTCGTGCGGCGCCCATACGGCGGCAACATTGTCAGCATCGAGCCGACCCGAAAAGACACGCAATCCGTCGCCGATACCGCGGGCTGTGCCGCAAACGAAACAGGTGGCGAACGGGTGGTTCACATGGCCTTCGAACGCTTCGGTGGCGCGCATGGCCGACTCGAGGTCGGGGCAGGGCGGCGGTTCGGCCTCGAAGGAGGCAGGTTGGGCAAAACCAATGGTCTCTGCGGCCGCGTCGACCAATGTCACTGACTCGGGTTCGACTCGCCAGCTGATTTCCGTGCCAAGCGGTGGCGGTGTGCGCAGCGACGATGAAATTACCGAGACACCCGGTAGGTGCTCGGTGAGCCGGTGCGCGAGCATCCCGCAGACATAGCCGCCGTTGCCGGACTTGGGTGGACCGTTGAATTGTGCGGCGATGACGTCGGGAGACTCAATCATTGACCCAGTCTCTCCAATAGGTGCCGGATGGCAACTCGGTGCCCCATTGACGTCGTTCGTCAACCGCCAGCTGGTATGGCGTCTCGATGAGACAGAATGGGGGCGTGAGTGACCTGATCGATACCACCGAAATGTACCTCCGCACGGTTTATGACCTCGAAGAGGAAGGCATCATCCCGTTGCGGGCCCGCATCGCTGAACGGCTGCATCAAAGCGGGCCGACGGTCAGCCAGACGGTGGCACGCATGGAACGCGACGGTCTGCTCACCGTGGAGGGCGACCGCCATCTCGAGCTTTCGCCGAAGGGCCGCCAGCTCGCAACACGAGTGATGCGCAAGCACCGCCTTGCCGAGAGGCTGCTGGTTGATGTGATCGGACTGGAGATCGAGTTCGTCCACGAGGAGGCCTGTCGTTGGGAACATGTCATGTCCGAACGGGTTGAGCGTCGCCTCCTCGAAATCCTTGACCATCCGACACAGTCACCGTTTGGCAACCCGATCCCCGGGCTTTCCGAGCTTGGCGAATACGAATCCGGTGGCGATTTCCTGACCGGTGTCCAGCCGCTGACAGTGGCCGTACAAGACGTGGCAGAACCAACCGCTTTCGAGGTGCGCCGGATCAGCGAACCACTCCAAAATGACATCGCGTCAATGGCGGTGTTGCGCCGAGTCGGCGTACTGCCCGGCGCCGAACTCTTGGCCCATGCCGGCGCCGACGGGGTCGTGGTGAGCCGCGGCGAAGAGACCGCCGACCTCGACACCGAGGTTGCCGCTCACATTTTCGTCGCGAAGTAGCAGGTCAGTGTCAGCGGGTTTTGTCTCGGGGTGTCTTGGGCGGCATCGGTATAAATCCACTCGTACGACGCATGTAGTCCTCGTAGCCCGGCCTTGAGCTCTTCATACCCTTTTCGTTAAGCGCCGCCCCGGTGACCTTGGTCAGAAACACCGTCATCGCTATTGGACCGATGATCGTGGCCAAGCCCGCCCATGAGGCCGCCACGGTGAGCCAAATGCCCCACCACACGCATGCGTCACCAAAATAGTTGGGGTGGCGGGTATATCTCCACAGGCCCTGGTCCATGAGCTTGCCCTTGTTGGCCGGATCGCTCTTGAAGTGTGCGAGTTGACGGTCGCCGACCGCTTCGAAAAACAGCCCCAGTGCCCATACGGCGATGCCGGGAACCAGCAGCCACCACACGAGGGTCTCGTTGTTCATGCCCACCATCAGCGGGGTCGCGACCAAAAACATAGCAATCCCCTGCGGCAGGAGCACCCGTGAGAGAGCGATGCGCGCGAAGGATCCCGACGACCGGTCGGCCAGGTCCGTATAGCGTGGATCTTCATCCTTGCCTGCATTACGCCGGTGCAGATGCCAAGCCAGCCGGCCACCCCATAAGGCTGTCATCACCAGCAGAATCCAGCGCAGGGCCGGTGCGCCGTCGCCGCTGAATGAGGTGAAAAAGGATGTCAGCGCGACAAGAATGAAACCTAATCCCCATGCGGTGTCGACGACGGTGAGCTTGTGCGTCCGGATCGCTATGCCCAAGCAGGAGCCCATAAAGATGATGACGGCAGCGAGCCCGACGATGAGGGCGGTCAGCGATGCGGATAGGTCGTTGTCGATCACAGGAGCCACTCTATGGGGGAGCGCGGCAGCTGGCTCTCGCCCGAAGGAGACGGCTTGACAGCGAGGATTTGATCGACTCCCATCCGGTTTTGCTCAAAAGCCAGTGAACCGCCGGCCAGATAGAGCCGCCATACCCGTGCAGTTTCTTCGCCGACAAGCTTGCACGCGACGTCCCAGTTGTCTTCAAGGTTGCTCGCCCAGGCCGAGACGGTCAGCGGATAATGTTCACGCAACGCCTGGACGTCGCGAATCTCGAGGTCTGCATCGTTGATGAGGCCGAGGGTTTTTGCGAGTGGCTTCATGTGCATGTCGGGGGCGATGTAGGTCTCAATGAATGGCCCGCCACCTGGTGCGTCATCTCCGCGGGACATCTGCTGGATCAGCACCCGGCCGCCCGGACGCAGATAGCGGTGAATCGCGGCGCAAAAGACAACGTATTCCTTGTCGCCAACATGTTCGCCCATCTCGATGGAGGCTACGGCGTCAACGTCGTGTGCGTCGAGGTCGCGGAAGTGCCGCAAACTAACATCGATGCGGTCGGACAGTCCGCGTTCGGCTGCCCGCTGGAGAACGTAGTCGCGTTGCTCGGTCGACAACGTCACCGCGGTGACGTGTACGCCGTAGTGCTCGGCGGCGTGCAGCGACAATGATCCCCACCCGCAGCCGATGTCGAGCATCCTTGACCCGGGGTGCAGGCCCAGTTTGCGGCAGACGAGATCGAGTTTCGCGATTTGCGCCGCGCCCAGCCCGCCGACAGCGTCGTTGTCGCCTGTCCAGAAGGCACTGGAGTAGGCCATTGTCGGATCGAGGATTAACTCATAGAAGTCATTGGAAAGGTCATAATGGTGCGAGATGGCAGCACGATCGCGCTCGCGGCTGTGCACGTCACCGGTGAGATTCGATTCTGATTGCGGTATCGCTGGCCGCCTGCCAATCGCCCCGAGTTTCAACGCGGTCAGGACGGCCTTCGCGATGACCCTGGGCCGCACCTTGGTCCCGCCGGTCTTGGCCTGGGCTGCTGCCGACCACACGAGACGGAGCGCTTCGGCAGGGTCGCCCTCGACATCGAAATCGCCCTGCACGTAGGCCCGTGCCAAGCCCAGTTCACCGGGCTGCCACAACACGTGCCGCAGCGCCCGCTTTGAGGTCACGACAATTGTCGGGATGGAGGCGATGCCCTGCGCGCCGGACTCGCTGCCGTCCCACGCGCGGACGCGCACCGGCAGCGAAAAACCCAGCGCTTCTTCGATGGCGCTGACCAGGTCAGATGCTTTGCTCATCGACCCAGTGAACCGCGAGAGCGCGACCGCCGCCATTCGGACACTAATGGCATGCTTCGACCATGGGAATAGTCGGCTGGGGTAGGTCGGGGTTGCGGCGCACCGGTATCGAGATCGTAGGCTGGACGCTGGTCGTTCTCGGCATAGCTGCTCTCGTACTGCCCGGGCCGGGTCTGCTGATGTTGTTTGCCGGCATCGCGGTGCTTTCACAACAATATGAATGGGCGCGGCGAGCGGTCGAACCGATGAAGAAAAAGGCGTTCGAAGCCGCCACAACCGGGGTGCGCACGTGGCCGCGCATCGTTGCCAGCGCAGCGGGCGCCTCCTGGGTCATCGCCGTAGGCATCATCTGGGGTCTCGATCCGGCGATTCCGACGTTTGAGCTTGCCGGCTATCGCATCGGGCCCGACCTGCCGTTCGCCGGTTGGGTGTCGGGTTTGAGCCTCATTTTTTCGGGCGCGTTTGCCCTGTTTCTCCTTGGCTACAGTGTCCACCGTTTTCGGCCTCCCCCATCGGGCTCCGCCGAAACTGAGCGCCGTGAGCTCAACGTCAAGCCGTAGCGCTGGCAAAGCACGCCGATGTGCAGCACGATGGACAAATGACCAAGCAAATTTGTGATGTCGTTGTCGTAGGCCTTGGACCCGGCGGCGAGGCGCTGGCCGCACGCCTGGCCAAGTCGGGTCTGGAAGTCGTTGGCGTTGAAGCCGAACTCGTCGGCGGCGAATGCCCCTATTGGGGTTGCATTCCCTCAAAGATGGCGATCCGAGCCGCGAACCTCCTGGCAGACGGGCGCCGCATCAACGGTATGGCCGGCAGCGCCGAAGTCACTCCTGACTTTGGGGTCGTGGCCAAACGCATCCGTGAGGAAGCCACCGACGACTGGGATGACACGGTAGCTGCCAAACGACTCGAGGACTCTGGCGCCCGACTGGTGCGCGGCACAGGCAAGATTGTCGGCGAGCGGCTCGTCGAAGTCGGGGACCAGATGATTGAGGCACGCAAAGGTGTCGTCCTCAATACCGGCACGACCGCGACGGTCCCGCCCATCGACGGACTGGCCGACACCCCCTATTGGACCAATCGTGAAGCACTTGCAGCCACGGCCGCACCAGCCTCGCTTATCGTGCTGGGCGGCGGTGCAATAGGTCTTGAACTGGCGCAGATGTATGCGCGCTTCGGCTCCGAAGTCACCGTCATCGAGGCGGGGCCACGGATCCTGGGCCCTGAGGAGCCCGAAGCAGCCGAGTTGATTGCCGAGGTCTTCAGGTCCGAAGGTATCGCGGTGCATGTCGACGCTGCCGCCTCCAACGTGAGCCACGACGGCAGCAACTTCACCATTGCTTACGGCGACACCGAAACACGTGCCGAAAAGCTGCTCGTGGCCACCGGCCGCTCACCACGCATCAACGAGGTCGGCCTCGACACGATCGGCGTCGACCATTCGGGCAAATCGGTGGACATCGATGACCGTTGCCGAGTCAATGACTGGTTGTGGGCTATCGGTGACATCACTGGCAAAGGCGCTTTCACCCACGTTGCGATGTACCAGGCGGACATCGTGGCACGCGACATCCTCGACGAGGGTGGCCCCGCCGCCGATTATGCGGCCTTGTCGCGCGTCACCTTCACCGATCCGGAGGTCGGAGCGGTCGGTATGACCGAACAGCAAGCTCGTGATGGCGGCATCAACGTCCATACGAGCTCAACCGATATCGCCTCCAGTAGCCGTGGTTTCCTCCAGAAGGTCGACAACGAAGGTTTCATCAAATTGGTGATCGATGCCGATCGTGGTGTGCTCGTAGGCGCCACCAGTGCCGGACCAACCGGCGGTGAGACGCTGTCGGCGCTCGCGATGGCGGTGTATGCCCAGATCCCCGTCGAGTCGATGCGGCATGCCATTTATGCCTATCCGACGTTTTGGCGGGCCATCGAGTCGGCGCTGTGATTCTCGGGTCGTCACGGCAGACCGCGGCGTCGCGCTGAGCGACCAAAATGGCCGCCGACAACGAGGCAGACACTTAAACGGGCGCACCCCCATGACGCGGTCCGAGACGGGCGAGGTGGCTTCTCGCCTCCTGATTGGGGCCGGTTCATGTGGTCCGCGTCGGGGGGTTTACGCGACCGCAATGCATGGCGCACCAAACAGATCGGGCAAACTGGAGGGGTGACCATTGAGACAGACGAGACCATTGAGCAGATTTTTTCCGACGTTGTGCGCCGCAATCCGGCCGAGGCCGAGTTCCATCAAGCCGTTCGCGAGGTGCTCACCTCGTTGGCGCCGGTCGTAGCCAGGCACCCCGAATATCTCGAGCTCAAAACCGTCGAACGCATCTGCGAACCCGAACGCCAGATCATCTTCCGCGTTCCGTGGCAGGACGATTCCGGTGAGGTCCACATCAACCGCGGGATGCGCGTGGAGTTCAACTCCGCACTCGGCCCATACAAAGGGGGCTTGCGTTTCCATCCGTCGGTGAGCCTGGGCACCGTCAAATTTTTGGGCTTCGAGCAGATATTCAAGAATGCGTTGACCGGCATGCCCATTGGCGGCGGCAAGGGTGGCTCAGACTTCGACCCCAAGGGCCGTACTGATCGTGAAGTGATGCGTTTTTGCCAGTCCTTCATGACCGAGCTCTACCGGCACATCGGCGAATACACCGACGTGCCCGCCGGTGACATCGGCGTCGGTTCGCGCGAACTTGGGTTTCTGTTCGGCCAATACAAGCGGATTACTAATCGGTATGAATCTGGCGTTCTCACCGGCAAAGGCCTGTCATGGGGCGGCGCTCGGGTTCGCACCGAAGCCACCGGTTATGGCACCGTCATCTTCGCCGGAGAAATGCTTGCATCAAACGGTGACTCGATGGACGGCAAAACCGTCGTGGTCTCCGGTTCGGGCAACGTCGCTGTCTATGCAATCGAAAAGGTGCACCAGTTAGGCGGCACGGTTGTTGCCTGCTCAGATTCCGGTGGCTACATCGTTGATGAGAGCGGCATCAATCTGGAGGTGCTCAAAGACATCAAAGAGCGCAATCGTGACCGCATCAGCGTCTACGCCGATCGAGTCGACGGCGCGCACTTTGTCGAGGGTGGCTCAATCTGGGACGTCCACTGCGATGTCGCCCTCCCGTGCGCGACGCAAAACGAGATGGACGAAAAGGCCGCAGCCGTGCTGATCAAGAACGGCTGCAAGCTCATCGCCGAAGGCGCAAACATGCCGCTCAACGCCGAAGCAATCGCTCTGGTGCAGAATGCCGGCGTTCAATATGGGCCGGGCAAGGCCGCCAATGCCGGTGGGGTCGCCACGAGCGCTCTTGAAATGCAGCAAAACGCTTCACGCGACAGTTGGACCTTCGAACATTCCGAGGAGCGGCTGACCCAGCTGATGAAGGGCATCCATCGCCGTGTCGCCAACACCGCGGATGACTACCACGAGCCCGGCAACCTGGTGTTGGGTGCCAACATTGCCGGTTTCCTGCGCGTGGCCGACGCGATGCACGCCTTCGGCCTCGTCTGACCCCCTCATCCATCCCGCCGAGGAGGCTCGACGCGCCCGCCGAGGAGGTAGTTTGTGCGGCTAGCGATTGAAATCGAGGTTCTCGGGTACGGACCCACCCATGAATTCGACAGACAGTGGCTCGGCCAACAGCGGCGATGAACAGCAGTTTTCACAGAACGTATTCGAGGCTGCCCAAGCCTTGATAGGCGAGGGAGACCGCGAGGTCGATAGCGGCCAGATTGCGGTGCGGCTAAGCTGTGACGAGATTGATGTCCGGCAGGCTGTGAAGCATCTCTCTGAACAAGACCGACTGACTGCGTCGTTCCCGACCGACGAGCCAGCACTCATCACCGAGGTGGGCTCGTGAGCGTATGACAGCGAAAGCTGATGCCAACGGCAAAGATGACCCCAATGAGGGGGCCGATTACGCCGCACCGCTGGATCTCCTCCTCTCAGATGCCGCGCTCAGCCCGCTCCGGCGGTTCCTGCCTGGTATGTCCGGTGTCCGATTTGCAGCCAATCTGACGCGGCGACCGCAGCGTGTCATCGATCGCAGCAGTCATCTGCTCGGTGATCTCGCCCGTATTGGCGTCGGCCGTTCGCGACTCGTACCGGGCGAAAAAGATCGGCGTTTCGCAGATGAGGGCTGGGTATCGAACCCGCTGTTGAGCCGAGCCGTACAGGCATACATCGCAGTCGGCATCGCCGCCCGCGGGCTCGTCGCGGACGCAGACCTTGACTGGGGCGATGAACAGCGCATGAGCTTCCTGGTCGAAAACCTCGTCGAGGCCTCGGCACCAAGCAACAATCCACTCCTCAACCCCAAGGTGCTCAAGGCAGTCGTAGAGACCGGCGGCGAAAACCTTGTCGACGGTGGTCGCCGGTTCGTTCGTGATTTCGCCACCGCTCCGCGGGTGCCCTCAATGGTCGAGCCCGATGCATTCGAAGTCGGTCGGGATCTCGCAGTGACCCCGGGCGCCGTGGTCTTGCGTACGGACCTGTTTGAACTCATCCAATACAAACCGCAAACCGCCAAGGTGCGTCGGGTGCCATTGTTGATCGTGCCGCCGACGATCAACAAGTTTTATGTGATCGACCTTGCGAAACAACGCAGTCTTGTCGAGCACCTCGTCGGCAGCGGGCAGCAGGTGTTTGTCATCTCGTGGCGCAACCCCGATGCGCGACACGCCGACTGGGGACTTGATATGTACGGTCAAGCGATCATCGAGGCCATGGATGCACTCAAAAATATTTGCCGTGAGGACCGGGTCGCACTGTTTGCATTGTGCTCAGGCGGGATGCTCGCCTCGATGGTGATGGCGCACCTGGCAGCGATCGGCGAACTCGATCGAGTGGCCGCGTTCAGCCTGGCGGTCACGGTGCTTGACCAAGACCAGGCTGGTCTGCCCAGTGCCCTGTTGTCACGCAAGGTCGCTGCGGCCGCAACTGCCGCCTCGAAGAAAAAGGGGTATCTTGACGGGCGCGTGCTGGCCGAAGTTTTCGCCTGGCTGCGACCCAATGACCTGATCTGGAATTATTGGATCAACAATTATCTGCTCGGCAAGCCACCACGGGCTTTCGACATTCTCTTCTGGAACGCTGACCCGGTGCGCATGACGGCCGCGATGCATCGCGCGTTCATCGATCTGGCGATCAGCAACAGCCTCACGGTGCCTGGCGGCTCCATGATGCTCGGCACCGAAGTCGACCTATCGAAGGTCAGCACCGACACCTACGTGGTCGCCGGTATTGCAGACCATTTGTGCAAATGGCAATCGTGCTATCGCAGCACCCAGATGTTGGGCGGTGATTGCCGGTTCATCCTGTCGACCAGCGGGCATATCGCCTCCATGGTCAACCCGCCGGGCAACCCGAAGTCCAGTTTCCAAACCGCGGAAAACAATCCTGCTGATCCGGAAAAATTTCTCGAGTCTGCAGAGACGGTGAAGGGCACTTGGTGGACCGACTATGTCGACTGGCTTAGTGCACGTACCGGTCCCGAACGGGGCAAGCCGCGAAGATTAGGATCGGCGGCTTTTGAGCCGCTGTGCGACGCGCCCGG
>JBBSRT010000034.1:0-11229 GCA_038242765.1 Propionibacteriales bacterium | reverse complement strand
TGAGTTCAGACGGTATGACCAACGTCGAGGCCTCGATGAGTACGCCGACCAGCAGGCTGCCGATGAGCGCGCCTGATATTGAGCCTAGGCCGCCGACGGTGATCGCGCAGAACATGACAAGCAGGATCTGTGCACCGAGGTCGAACTTGATCGACTGGCTGAAGCCGAGCAGCACGCCGCAGGTGCCAGCTAGCAGCGTACCGACGGTCCATACGACGGTGATGACGCGGTCGACGTTGATGCCGGTCGATGCCGAGAGGGCGGTGTTGTCGGCGATGGCACGTGTGGCGCGGCCGATGCGGGTGCGTTGGAGGCCGATGACGACGAGGGTGAGCATGACGATCGCGACGCCCATGAGGACTAGGTCACGATAAGCGAAGGTGACTGGGCCCAGACTGACGCCCGAGGGTATGACATAGTCGTTGTAGTTGAGCGTGCGGCCGCCGGTGAAAAACTGGAAAATGTTGCGCAATAGGAATTGCAAGCCGATCGAGACGATCATCAGCGCAATCAAACCGGTCCCGCGTCTTCGCAGCTTGCGCCAAAAGATCGTGTCCTGCACGAAGCCGAACGCGCCTGAGAGAAGTATCGCCAGGATCGCGGAGAGGAAGATGTTCATGTTGAGTGTGACGTTGAAGGTGTAGGCGACGATGGCGCCAAACGTGACGAGTTCGCCGTGTGCGAAGTTGGAGAGGCCGGTCGTGCCGTAGATCATTGACAGTCCGAGCGAACCCAGTGCCAAAATGATGCCGAAGTAGAGGCCCTGATAAATGATCTGTGGCACCCGGTCGACCCAGGTATTGGTGTTGGCTTCGCCCTGGCCGATGTTGAAGATCGGTGTGAACATTGGCCGCCCGGAGTCGAGGGTGACGGTAAGTTCGCTGGGGCTACCCTCGGCCACGTCGGCGCCCTTGGGAAGCGTCCCCTTGTCGATGGCGATCTTGGTTTCGCCGAGCGCGGGAACGTCAAGCTTGTATCGGCCGTCGGCGTCGGTGACAACGCTCTGCTTGGTGCCGTCGGCGGCGGTCACGTTGATCGTGACCCCTGGCACGGGTGCCTTGTCCGCGGATGCGTTGACGAGTCGACCGGTGACGGTGGTCGTCGGATCGCCTTCGGCTGCGTTGGCCGGTGATAATCCGAGGACGAGTGATGCCCCCATGAAGAGTGCGAAGAGTGCTGCTAGTCGCAGTCGCACATTCAACTCCTGTCGGGTGTGATGATGCAGACCAAAGGTAGCCTGCGGGCGAGCATAACGAATCTCGAGTGTCAGATGGGTCACATCGTTCAATTTGTGGTGACAGTTTTGTTACAAACTGTCGGCGCGAGCGATTTGGGCCAATTATTGGATGAGGATCACCAGTTGCGTCAATAGCGGAGCCACGATCAGCGCGGGCAGCAGGTCGCCTACCTGGATGGCTCTGATGTTGAGCAACCGCAGCGCGACTCCGACGAGAATCAGGCCGCCGGTGGCTGTCAAGGCAAGCAAATGTGCTTCGGGCATGAAGGACCCTAGTGCGAATCCGAGCGCGGTCAGGCTGCCTTGCACAACTG
Organism: Propionibacteriales bacterium; assembly: GCA_038242765.1. Lineage (GTDB taxonomy): Bacteria > Actinomycetota > Actinomycetes > Propionibacteriales > Nocardioidaceae > JBBSRT01. The sequence continues at coordinate 9,678 of JBBSRT010000034.1, read as the reverse complement.
CCACCGACAACGCTGATGCCATCACACCGATGCCAAGGGAGGCGGCGAACGCAAGGGAGGCGAAGCCGTCGAGCATCGCCTTGAGGACAATCTGATCGGGACCATTACCCAAACCCTCATTGATGGAGCCTAGGATCGTCAACGGACCGACGCAAAAGACGAGGGAACTCGTCACGTATCCCTCGATGAACCGTTGACGGCTCTGCGATGTGGCGGGCTTGCCCGGCAACCGCGAGAGTGTCTGCTGAAGCCAGCCGCCGAATGACTCAAGCCGTTGTTCGATGCGCAGGCTTGAGCCGATCAGGCCGCCGATGACCAGGGACCCCAGGATCACGAGGGTCGGAGCGCTTGAGCCGATGGCATCGGTGAGATTGACGTTGGCAACTTCGAGAGCGGCATCAGCGGCGATGAGCAGGGTGACAAGTCCGAGCGCATCGGTGATGAGCGAACGGGTCCGCGCCGGCAGGCGGTGTCCGATGATCAAACCGAGCGCCGAGCCCACTATGACAGTGAGCACGTTGATGACGGTGCCCATGCCGATGATCACTGACGAGCCCTCCTTCCGACCACCTTGCTGAGTATTCAACTACTCGGCGTAGTCTGGCACCCGAATTCGCGACCCGATTAGCGGGTGCGCCCGCAAGTGAGGTTAATCGTGCCGATCCGTCCCGACGTCGTAGTGCGCACAGCTGAACGTGAAGACGCGGCTGCTCTGGTCGACCTTTGGCGTCTTTGCGCCGATGACATTGAGAGCGCTTCGCCGGCTCATACGAGCACGCTGTGGCGCGAACCGACTGCTGCCGAGGCTGCCGAAGCTTTCGAGCAAAACTTCGGTGGTGGTGATCGGTGCATGGTCGTAGCGCTCGTCGACGGCGAAATCGTCGGCGCGATCTGTTACGAGTTCATCACTCTCGCGCCGATCAACCTGACCAAGACCCTTTTGATCAGTGCGCTGCATGTTGCGCCTGAATACCGCCGCAAATCGGTGGCGACAACACTGCTGTCGGTGGCAGCCAATGCGGGCGAGGAGGCACATTGCGAAGTAATCCTCACTGTCACGCCAGCCAACGCGCGCGAGCCCAACCGCTTCTTGACCAGGCTCGGTTTCGGTCAGGTCTCGACGGTCCGCGGTGCGCAAGCCAGCATGTTGCGTTCGAAGTTGAGCAGCAAAGCCACCAACTCCAAAGACACCGGCAAATTGATTGCGGTGCGCCGTACGCTGCGTCGTCGCCAAGCCGAAATGCGCCGCCAACCTTTGAGTCCGTAGTCGCCGATAGAGTCGGCACGTGGACACTACGACCCGGCCCCGACTCCTGCTCATCGATGGCCATTCGGTGGCCTATCGCGCGTTTTTTGCGCTACCGGTAGAAAACTTCGCCACGTCGACGGGGCAGCCGACCAATGCGGTGTTCGGCTTCACCTCAATGCTCATCAACGTCATACGCGATGAGGTGCCAACCCATGTCGGCGTTGCGTTTGACGTTTCGCGCCATACATTCCGCACCGATGAATACCCCGACTACAAAGGCACCCGCGCCAAGTCGCCCGATGAATTCAAGGGTCAGATCCCACTCATCAAGGAGGTGCTTGATGCTCTCAACATCACCGTCTTTGAAAAGGACGGTTTCGAAGCCGACGACATTTTGGGCACCCTGGCCGCGCAAGCCGAAGCCGACGGTTTTGAGGTGCTCATCTGCAGCGGCGACCGCGACGCCTTCCAGCTGATCACCGACAACGTCACGGTGCTCTACCCGCGCAAGGGTATGTCCGATCTGGCCCGGATGACCCCCGCCGCGGTTCAAGACAAATATGGGCTCGCGCCGGCCAACTATCCGGATCTGGCTGCGTTGGTGGGCGAAACCAGCGATAACCTCCCCGGCGTGCCCGGTGTCGGGCCGAAGACCGCAGCCAAGTGGATTGCCCAGTTCGGCTCACTCGAGGCGCTCATCAACTCGGTCGATCAGGTCCCGGGCAAGGCCGGGCAGTCGTTGCGCGATCACCTCGATTGGGTGATACGCAACCGGCACATCAATGCGCTGGTTTGTGATCTTGAGCTGCCGTCGGTGCCGGCAGATCTTGCGTTGCACGAATGGGACCGCGACACGGTGCACCGCGTCTTCGACAGCCTCGAGTTTGCTGCGTTGCGGGAGCGCCTGTTTGCTGCTCTCGGATCCGACGAGCCGTCCGCCGAGGAAGGTTTCGACCTCGACGGCGACACGGTTGCCGCCGATGAGTTGAAGGCATGGTTGGGTCTGCACGCTTGCGGCCCCGATGCTGTTGGCATACACGTCGCCGGCCTGTATGCAGCCGCTATGGGTCGTGTCGACGGGGTTGCGATAGCCAGCGCTGCCGGTGTCGCCGGCTACATCGATGTCGAAGCCATGTCTACCGATGATGAGATGGCGTTGGATGCGTGGCTGGCTGATGAGTCCAAGCCCAAGGTGCTCCATGACGCCAAGGGTCCGGTGCACGCCCTAGCTGCCCATGGCTGGCAGTTGCGCGGAGTGGCCAGCGACACCGCATTGTCGGCCTACCTTTTGCGTCCTGACCAGCGTTCCTACGATCTGGCCGATCTGACGCTGCGTTATCTGCAGCGAGAGATGCGTGTCGACGACGACGGCGCACAGGGCCAACTTGCCCTTGAGGGCATCACGCCAAGCGGTCAAGGGGCGATGGTGCGGGCCCGGGCCACCCTTGACCTCGACAAAGCGCTGCAGACCGAGTTGGCACAACAAGACAGCATGTCGTTGCTGACCGATCTTGAGCTCCCACTGATGGGTGTGCTTGCGGACATGGAGCGCGTCGGCATTGCTGTCGACGAAGATGCGTTGTCCGGGCTCTCATCGGAGTTCGGTGCGCGGGCGCAGTCGGCGGCGCAGTCGGCATACGGCGTGATCGGCAAGGAGATCAACCTCGGATCGCCCAAACAGCTGCAGGTGGTGCTTTTCGATCAACTCGAAATGCCCAAGACCAAACGCACCAAGACAGGCTTCACCACCGATGCTGAAGCGTTGCAGGGGCTGTTCGTCAAGACGGAGCACCCATTCTTGTCGCATCTGCTCGATCACCGTGATGTGACGCGGTTGCGTCAGACCGTCGATGGTTTGCGCAAGACCGTGGCAACCGATGGCCGCATCCATACGACGTTCAATCAGACGATCGCGGCGACCGGGCGCTTGAGTTCGACAGAGCCCAATTTACAAAACATTCCGATCCGCACCGAATCGGGTCGCCGTATTCGTGGCGCGTTTTGTGTCGGCGAAGGTTTCGAGACGTTGCTGACCGCCGATTACAGCCAGAGCGAGATGCGCATCATGGCGCACCTGTCGCACGACGCCGACTTGGTGGCCGCATTCATGTCGGGCACTGACTTCCATACGTTGATCGCCGCAAAGGTGTTCGGGGTTGAGCCCGGTGAGGTCAATGGCGAGCTGCGCAGCCGCATCAAGGCGATGAACTACGGCTTGGCCTATGGCTTGTCGTCCTATGGTCTCAGTCAGCAGCTCGGCATTTCGACCAGTGAGGCGCAAGCGTTGATGGACGACTACTTCGCCACGTTCGGCGGGGTGCGCACCTATTTGCATGGCATCGTCGACGAAGCCCGCAAGACCGGATACACCGCGACCATCATGGGCAGACGACGCTATCTACCAGACCTGACCAGTGACAACCGTCAGCGCCGCGACATGGCCGAGCGTATGGCGCTTAATGCGCCCATCCAGGGTTCGGCGGCCGACATCATCAAGGTGGCGATGCTGGGGGTCCATAGCGCGCTGGCCGAGGCAGGTCTCAGGTCGCGCATGCTGCTGCAGGTCCATGATGAGTTGGTGCTTGAAGTCGCGCCGGGGGAGCGCGATGAGGTGGAGGCTCTGGTGCGTCGCGAGATGGCATCGGCTGCTGATCTCTCGGTGCCGCTGGATGTGTCGGTCGGTGTTGGCGCCACCTGGCACGAAGCCGGTCACTGAATCGACTTCTGGTGGGTTGGCCATTGATGTTGGCATCGGTTGCGAGAGTCGCCACCGGCGGACTCTGCTAAGCCACCGACGGAGGCGCAGGGATGGCGCGTAGTTGAGTAGCAGCGGCGCCAGCTCGAAGGCGCGGGTCCCAGACGGCGAACAGCAGGTTGGTGCCAACGGCGAGGGCACTCGCGAGGTGCACGGCGTCGGCGCCACGAAGTGAATGTTTTCCTGCGAGCCGACCCGCGTGTGCGGTGACGTGCTCGGTAAGTTCGACGTGTCGTGTAGAGGCCCATAGACGTGCCCAGCTGGTCACCGCGGTGCGACGGTCTATTTCACTCAAACGACCTGCCCGGCCCGCTGCTGCAACGGCGGCCATGACTTCGGGAAACGCAAGAAGGCTCGAAATGGCGACATCACACCCATCCCATAGAGCTGCAGCAATGTCGCTGTCGTGCTCTTCGACGAGCAACTTTACAAACGCGCTGCTGTCAAAATATACAATCGCCACCCCTATCGCCGCTGCTCGGACACCAGCTCGGAGACGGACCCCTTCGCATGTACACGCGGCAGTGACCTTGTGAGGGGGCGATCAGTTGAGTCGGGCTTGCTCAAGACCCCGGCTTTGGTGAGCCGATCTATCAGTCCTGCCGACTCGATGGGACTGAACCTGGCCACCGGGGTTCCTCGGTCTGTGACGACCACCTCCTCGCCGGCTTGGACGCGTTTAATCCAAGTCGCCAGTTCGGCACGCAAATCGGTCACAGAGACATCCAGCGACGGCGCGCGCCCGCGCATCGCAGTATCTGTGTACGGGAGCGGCGCTGCGCTTCCCTAATCGGCAAGACCCCCGCCGACCCGCCGATTCCAACTCAAGTGAGGTGGTCGAAGTCGCCGCGCACCCAGCGGATGTGCCGATCTGCGGAGCGTCGGACGACTTCGCGCGCATTGGCGTCGATCACCGTGGCGAAGTTTCCGTATAGGCGGTCGATGTGCATCGACTCGATGCGGTGGGCGACGCGATCGACGACGCCTGCCGACAACGGCAGATGGTTGGGAAAACTGCGCATGAAACTGACTGAGGTACGGTCCGGGTTCGCAAATACCGTATCCGAACTGAGTAACACCCCGCGGCCGGCGGCGCCGGCGCGCCATTCGACGACCGCGCTACCAGGAAAGTGTCCGCCTAGCTGGATGAGGTTCACTTCAGGAAGGATTTCCAACTCGCCCGACCAAGTCCGGATCGACGCATCAGGGCGCTGGATCCATTCCTGATCTGCTTCGGCGACGAGGACGGGCACGTCTCCGAGGGCGTGGCTCCACTCAACCTGCACGCCGAACATGTGTGGGTGGCTGGTTCCGATCGCGGCGACTGGGCCGAGTTCGCGCACCCGGGCGACGACCTCGTCGTCGACGAATCCGATCGGGTCCCACAGCAACGATCCCTCGGTGGTGCGCACGAGCTTGCTGCGCTGTCCGATTCCGAAACTGGGCGTGGCGTCGATGCCGTACAGGTTGGGTTCAAGTTCGGTCAACTCAGCGCGGGTGCCGTTCTCGGACAGTTCGGCTAGCGTAGTCCACTGCTGTCCGGATGCTGGAACCCACTGCCTCTCATCGAGACAAATGGCGCACACGTCAACCTTCTGGGCGTGCTCGACGCCGCAGGTGCGGCAAATCCAGACGGTCATGGTGTCAGTATAGGTAGGGGTGACTTGGAAGGGGATGGGTCGCGTCTACTCATCGGGAGCCTCTCCATCAGGGCCGGGGCGTGATGAAGCTTCAATCGGTTTTGGGTGTCCTGGCGCCACAGTTCAAGCCTGTCGACGGCAATATGGGCGCATGCGCGGCCAGCAGTTCCTGAGCGATAACGCCGACGGTAACCCCTGCATCAGCGATGTCGACTTTTGGACGAGGCTTTAATCATTCTTCTTGCCCGGGTGACTCGACCTGATGTGCTCGGCAGCCAGAAAAGCAAGCCCGAACGCGGGCAAGAGGCCATTGCCCGCCAGATAGCCGCTCGCACCATGACCGGAGATTCCCGCTGCCGCGCCGCCTGAGGCGTACACACCGCTAATTGGTGCGCCCGACGTGTCGAGGACCCGCGCATGTTCGTCAACCACGAGCCCGCCCTGAGTGTGGAATAACGCCGGTTTGACGGCCACGACACCAATTGGCGGTTCGAGTGGATGCTCCCAATTGGTGCGTCCGAATTCGTCAGGGGACTTTCCGTTCGCGGTGGCTGTTGCGGCCTTTACCGTTGTGGCCAGACCGTCGGGATCAATTCCGGCGGTCAACGCGAGTTTGGCGACCGTGTCTGCCCAATGCACCGCGCCTGACTCAACCGTGTTCACATAGTCCTGAAAACGTAGACAGGCATCGTGCACGCGCTGGTCAAGAATGATCCAGGCACGACCATTCGCGTGGGCGATGACCTCGGCCGCATACTCCGAATAACCGGTCGTCTCGTTGCCAAAGCGATGTCCATGTACATCCACCAAAAACGCCCCGTGCATCACCGTTGCCCATCCGGCGAGGGTCGCTGAGGGCATGGCAAGGGCGGCATGCCCCTGGTAGGCGTCGAGATAAGCGGATGCAGCCCCCAGCGATGCGCCAATACGTAGCGCATCACCGGTCGATCCCTCGCTACCGTGATAGACCGCACCCGCAATTTCGGGCATGTGCTCACGGACCAGTTCGGGGTTGGCGCCATAACCGTTGGTCGCCAAAAGAACCGACCGCGTCGGAATGCGCTCGTCGCCCGATGGGGTGCTCACCACCACCGCCTCGATGCCCTCGGGCCCGGGAATCACGTCGGACAAAGTCGCCGGCACCATGAAGTCGATGAGCGGAGATTTGCGTGCTTGCCGCAACATGTCTCGCAGCAGAGTCCGACCGGCGCGGCCGGGAACTGTGTGGCACCTGAAGTGGGTGTGGCCCGGGTACGGAAAATCGGTTACCAACGACAACGGCAAGTCAACGTCGTCAGCGAGCCACTCGACCAATCGGGCACTGACCTGCGCCAGTGCCCCCGCCACACGTTCGTCAAACTCTCCGCCGGTTTTCCTTGTGATGTCCTCGACGAACACTTCGGGTGAGTCATCAATGCCGGCCTCGCGCTGGAACCGGCTGCCCGCCCCGGGGATCATCGCCGTCGACATGGCCGTGTTGTTGCCTTCGGCGAAATAAGGATTCTTTTCGACGACGAGAACCGACAATCCGAGCGATGCTGCTCTCAGTGCGCCCACCAGGCCTCCGCCGGCGCCTGCGATCACCAGATCGGGTCCGTCAAGTTCTTGCTCGGTCACGGCCTCTCACCCAGGATTGAGCCCCTGAGCGCCAGAACCTTCAAAGCCGTGCTCGTTGGGTCGATCAATGTCGGTCCACTCGGCTGATCAGTGACGTCCACGGCCGAGCATGCGTTGAAGATGACGTCGACAGTGGATTTGCTCACGGTGCGCATCACAGCATCGGCCCACGAATCAGTGTGGGCGATGTCCTCAACGGACAGATCGAGGACGGCGCCGGGCGCGGCTGGCGGAAGTCCATACGACGTGAACTTACGATCCAATTCGGTGGCAATCGCCTCGTTTCGCGCCACCCCACCGACGCTGACTCCCAGACCTGCCAGGAAGTGTGCGGTAAGTCGGGCGATTCCGAACACCGGTGTTGTGAAGCCGTGGTCGATCTCGACCACCGGGTCCAAGACGCAATCAGGCAGGAAGCCGTCCCAGCCCTCTGCGTCCCGTGCGGAAAACTCGTCGACCAGCGCCGCTTCGGATGCCCGGATGTCGGCGGCCGTTTCCAACGCGACAGGGTGCTTCAAATCATTTGGGAGATTCTCCAGTTGTACCCTCAATCCGGCTGGCGCGAGCCGGTCGTAACGTTCCTGGCGCCGCTGAAGCTCCTCAGCGCTCACCGAGATTGGCGTAATGGCGAGTAGTCGCATGACGAATCCTTCTCCTTCGTTTTACTCCGACATGATGCCTAGGGCCCGTGGGTCGTTGGGATGCTCGGCGAGAGCGATGACTTCGATGTCCATCCACGGATACAGGGGGAGCGAGGTCAGTGCCGTGTGCAATTCAGTTGCGTCGGCGACCTCGTACAGGCTCCAGTTGGCCCACCGCCCGGGCACTCTCCACAGCCGCCGGAGCTTGCCTTCTGCGGCGAGCCGTTGCCCGCGTTCAAGTTCGGTTGCAAAGATTGCTTCGCGTTTCGACTCGGGCGCGTCTGGCGGCCAGACGATTTCGATCTTCACCAGGAATTCAGCCATGAGTCATCAGACCCCTAGGTAAGCTTCGCGAACTCGCGTGTCGTTCGCGAGTTCGGAGCCCGAACCTTCGAGGACGATTGAGCCACTCTCGATCACGTATGCTCGGTCGCAAATAGCGAGCGCCTGGGATGCGTTCTGTTCGACGATCAAAACGGTAACTCCGGTTTCGCGTACCCTACCGATCGCCGAGAGGACCTGACTGACCAGATTCGGGGCGAGCCCTACCGAGGGTTCGTCGAGGGTCAGACACCTGGGTCGTGCCATGAGCGCCCGACCGATCGCGAGCATTTGCTGCTGTCCACCCGACATTGTGTTCGCACGTTGCGTCCGGCGTGCTGCCAAAATCGGGAACAAGTCGTAGACCTCATCCAAGGAGGCACCGATGGTCGAACGTGGCTGCGTGTAGGCACCCATTTCCAAGTTCTCACCGACCTGCAGGTCGCCGAAGAGTGCTCGGTCCTGGGCGACATGGACGAGACCGGCACGCACGATCGTGTCGGGACGTGCGTTTTGAACTTCTTCACCGTCGAAAATGATCCGTCCGCCTGTCGCCCCGATCAGCCCAGCGATGCTTCGCAGTGTTGTCGTCTTTCCCGCCCCGTTCGCGCCGATCAGAGATACGATCTCGTGTTCTGCCGCGTACAGGGAGATGCCGTGCAGAATTTCGAGTTTCCGATAGCCGGCATGGAGGTCCTGAATATCGAGAATCATGCGTAATCCTCTCCCAAGTAGGCCTCGACCACTCGCGGGTTCTTGACGACGTCCTGTGGGTTCCCGGCAGCCAGTTCTGCGCCGTCGTGCATCACCACGAGCCGCTCGGACAAAGCCATCACAGCAGCCATGATGTGTTCGATGAACATCACCGTCAGTCCGTCTCCGTGCAACTCACGCAACAGGTCGATCATTGGTGCTCGTTCGGCCGGAACGAGACCGGCCAACACCTCGTCCAACAGGATGAGGCGAGGTCCGAGAGCCAGCGCGCGTGCCAACTCGAGCCTCTTCAGACCCGCGGTGGGCAAGTTGACCGACGGCACATTCACGTATTCCTCGAGGTGCACCCGCTCGATCACCGAGAGCGCGTGCTGACGCGCCTTACGCCGCGAGCGGAGGCGGCTGTGTGATGCGATGGCGACGTTTTCGAGGACCGTCATGCTCTCAAAGGGACGCATCAGCTGAAAGGTTCGCACCAGGCCAGCTGAGGCGACCTTGTTGGCCGACCATCCGGTGATGTTAGCGCCTTCGAAGACGACCCGTCCCGAACTTGGCGGTATCTCACCCGCCAGCAGCGAGAACAGGGTTGTCTTGCCGGCTCCGTTAGGGCCGATGATGCCGAGGAATTCGTTGTCCTCGACACTGAGCGTAATGTTGTTGACAGCGGTGAGGCCGGCAAAATTTTTGGTGAGTCCTTCGATCTCCAGAAGGCTCATTTGCGCCACCGCTCCCGGATCGTTC
>JBBSRT010000033.1:0-11491 GCA_038242765.1 Propionibacteriales bacterium | reverse complement strand
CGTTGAGTCGCCCGCGGTGCGCCATACCGATACAGACCTCGTCGAGGTTGTCGGCAGCAGCAGCCTCACAGATTTCGTCGAGAAGCGGGATCGTCGTCTCTCCGCCCTCGAGGCTGAAGCGTTTTTGGCCAACGAACTTGGTCTGCAGGAACGTCTCGAACGCTTCGGCCTGATTCAGCTTTTGCAGAATACGCAACTGTTCCTGGCGGGGCGGTTTTGTATGGGGCTGTTCGATGCGTTCCTGGAACCAACCGCGCTCTTTCGGGTCGGAGATGTGCATGTATTCAAGTGCCACCGTGCGCGCATAGGAGTCACGCAAAAGACCCAGGATGTCACGCAATTTCATGAACCGTCGATTGCCACTGAAGGAACCGGTGGCAAACTCGCGATCCAAATCCCACAGCGTCAAGTCATGCGAGGCGGTGTCGAGATCGGGATGGCTGCGTTGGCGATATTCGAGCGGGTTAGTGTCGGCCATCAGGTGGCCACGCTCGCGGAAGGCGTGGATCAATTCGAGGACGCGCGCCTGCTTGTGCACCTCGTCGTCGTGACTGACCGCAATGTCTCTGGCCCAACGGATCGGCTCATAGGGGATCCGGAGCGCATGGAACAACTCATCGTAAAAGCCCTGCTCACCCAGCAGGAGACCATGGATGACCTTCAGGAACTCACCGGACTGTGCGCCCTGAATGACACGGTGGTCATAGGTCGATGTCAGTGTCATCATCTTCGAGATGGCCATCGTGGCTATCGAGTGGTCCGAAGCGCCTTGGAATTCAGGCGGGAAGTCCATCGATCCGACCCCGATGATGGCTCCTTGGCCCTTCATCAGACGCGGGACCGAATGATTGGTTCCGATGGTGCCCGGGTTAGTTAACGTGATCGTGGTGCCCTGGAAGTCCGCGACTTCGAGTTTGCCGTCACGCGCCTTGCCGACCATTTGTTCGTAAGCAGACCAGAATTCGGCGAAACCCATCGTCTCTGTTGCCTTGATCGACGGCACCAGTAATTGCCGAGAGCCGTCCGACTTCGGGAGGTCTATGGCCAGACCGAAGTTGATGTGCGCTGGCTTGAGGATGGTTGGTTTGCCGTCGACGATGTCGAAACCGATGTTCATCTGCGGCATCGACTTGAGGGCCTTGACGATGGCATAGCCGATGATGTGGGTGAAGGACACCTTGCCGCCGCGTGCACGCTTCAAGTGGTTGTTGATGACGACGCGATTGTCGAAAAGTAATTTGACCGGCACCGAGCGCACGCTTGTGGCGGTGGGCACAGTGAGACTTTCGTCCATGTTTTTGGCGGTTCGGGCCGCTGCGCCGCGCAACTTGATTTCTTCGACATCGACGTCGGATGCGGCTTCTTGTTTACTTTCGACCTTGGCAGGCTTCTTGGAGTCGACCTTCTTGGCTTCGACCTTCTTGGCTTTCGGTTTCGGCTCAGCTTTCGGCTTTTGCTCTGCTTTGGGAGCCGCCTTCTTTTCAGGGGCGTCAGCCGCGGAGGATGAGTGCTTTGGCGCCTTGCCATCTGTGCCACCGTCGGAGCGTTGTCCGTTGGAGCTTTCCCCTGTGGAACTCGGGGCATTGGACTGCCTGTTCGCGAAGAAAGATGCCCACTGCGCGTCAACCGACGAAGAGTCCGCTTGATAGCGCTCATACATCTCTTCGACGAGCCATTGGTTGGTGCCAAAGTCGGGTTGGGAACTGATCTGAGAGGTCTCGGCCACGGCCTCGATCGCCTCTTTCGAAATTAGGAGCGTTTACGCGTCGGGTGCTGTCTACAGCCTAACGCCCAACCAAGGCAGACCGCAGGCAGGCTCAAGGGCAAAACTGCGATGTGATCTGCAAGGTGAGCGCCAACTCGACAAAGGCGGCATATCGTCCTGCGTCCAAGTCGACAGCATCGACAAGTTTGTGAGTCAACACACGTCATGGCGACGTCTGAGTATCGACTCAGAGAAGCCGATCTGGCGACTCCGGGGGCCGAAATAACGACATGAGCGGCCGCAGACATGAGCGGACCAGCAAGAATTTAAGTCCGTGCGCGCAGCCGTCTCAATATCGTTGTGACCTTTAGTTGTCGAGTGCGGCGTCGAGAGTGATGTCGACACCCGTCAGAGCCTTGCTCACCGGGCAGCCTTTTTTGGCTGCTTCGGCTGCGGAGATGAAGGCGTCCTCGTCGATGTCGTCGACCTGGCCCCGTACGGTCAGCTTGATTGCGGTCAATTGGAAGCCGCCGGCAGGATCAGGGCCCAGTGAGACATCAGCGCTGACCTCAATGCTTTGCGGAGTGCCGCCGGCTGATTCAAGTTCGTGCGAGAACTGCATCGCAAAGCATGCCGAGTGCGCGGCCGCTATCAACTCTTCGGGGTTGGTGACGCCGCCGCCGTCGTCGGAGGCTCGCTTCGGGAAAGAAACGTCAAACGTCCCCTGACCCGAGCTGGAGAGTTCGACCTGACCTGAACCGCTTTCAAATCCGCCATCCCAAGCAGTGCGTGCTGTGCGTGTAGGCATTGCAATCCCCTTAACGTTGTTTGTCGGTGGACTCCGACGCTACTCGTACGGGAAAAAGACACATGACAGTGCTGCGATTGTGATTGCACAACCGCATACGACGGCCGCACGCATCTGCGCCCGATGTGCACCATGTGGTCCGACTGCGGACTGACGGAGTCGGAATTCGATGGAAGCGTGACCCAAACAGCCGTAACGTCATCACGCCCGTGGCCTCTGGTCCGCATACGGGATGACGTTACGAACTGCGAGGTCGACCTGCGATTCCCCTCGTGCCCCCGGCAGGATTCGAACCTGCGCTCCCGCCTCCGGAGGGCGGTGCTCTATCCCCTGAGCTACGGGGGCATCCGCACCGTGGGGCGGTGCGAGCGTACCTCACCATTCATTAGAGTAACTCCATGCCCAGAGTGCTCGTGGTCGACGACACCGCGTCCATCCGGTTGCTGATTAGGACGAATCTGGAGATCAACGGTTTTGAGGTCGACGAAGCAGTCGATGGCCACGAATGCTTGGAGCGACTTTGGGGAGAGGAACCACTGCCTGACATTGTGACGATCGACGTGGTGATGCCGCAACTTGACGGCATCAGCACCGTGCTGGCACTGCGAGCGCATTCGCGGACCGTGTCGCTTCCGATCATCATGGTCAGCACGAGGGCGCAAACCTTTGAGATCAAGCGCGCGATGGATGCCGGAGTCAACATCTATGTCACCAAACCCTTCGATCCGTCGCGTCTAATCGAGGAAGTCCGTTCGCTTCTCTAACCGCTGTACTGGGCGACAAATCCGGTATGCGCGCTGCCAGATAGTCTTGCCCGGTGACCCCAGACCAACTTTCCGACGTCATCGTCGGGGCCCTTGAGGCGTTGATTTCAAGCGATGTGATCACGCTGCCCGACGGTGTGCCCGCACACGTCCTGGTCGAGCGGCCCAAGAATAGGGATCATGGCGACTACGCCACCAATGTGGCGTTGCAACTGGGCAAAAAAGCGGGGATGAATCCGCGCGATTTCGCCCAACTGCTGGCCGATGCCATCGCCGCCGACCCCGGCATCGCCCGCGCCGAAATTGCCGGACCCGGCTTCTTGAACATCGGCCTCGAGGCGGGCGCCCAAGCCACCTTGGCCGCGCAAATTGTCGCTGCCGGGAGCGGCTATGGCGGCGGTTCGTCCGGAGCCGGTCAGAAAATCAATCTGGAATTCATTTCGGCGAATCCCACCGGCCCCTTGCATCTGGGTCATACGCGATGGGCGGCGATAGGTGACGCGCTCGCTCGCGTGCTGGAGGCAAGCGGGGCCGAAGTCGCTCGCGAGTTTTACATCAACGATCGCGGCAACCAAATGGACAATTTCGGTGCCTCGTTGATGGCCCGGGCCCATCACAGCGACGTCGGAGACGACGGATATCACGGCGCATATATCGGTGAACTGGCAGACCGCATTGTTGCTGCCGATCCGTCGATCCTCGACCTGCCCGATGTCGAGCAGTCGGTCGCTTTTCGCGAGGCCGGCTATCAAACTCAGTTGACGGAGCAGCGCAGTGAGCTCGACGAGTTTCGGACCCACTTCGATGTGTGGTTCTCAGAACGCTCCTTGCATAACTCCGATGCTGTTGAGCGCGGCTTGACGAAGTTGCGTGAGCAAGGGCGGCTCTATGAGGCAGACGGTGCTACCTGGATGCGCACCACTGACTTCGGTGATGACAAAGATCGTGTGCTTCTACGGTCCAACGGCGAACTTACCTACTTTGCCTCCGACACCGCCTACTACGTCGACAAACGGGCGCGCGGTTTCAACCAGTGCATGTATCTCCTGGGTGCAGACCACCACGGCTATGTGGGCCGGCTCTCGGCAATGGCGGCTTGCGTCGGAGACACGCCGGGGGTGCAACTCCAAGTCCTCATCGGCCAACTGGTCAAGATCTTCCAACACGGTGAAGAACTCAAACTTTCTAAGCGTGCAGGCACCATCGTCACGCTTCGCGAACTCATCGATCTCATCGGAGTCGACGCTTTGCGCTACACGCTAATCCGTTACCCGGCGGACACACCGTTGACGCTCGACGTCGCGGAGATGACGAAGAAGTCGAGCGACAATCCTGTTTTTTATGTGCAGTATGCGCATGCGCGACTGTCATCCATATTGCGCAATGCCGCCGATTTGGGGATGGCCGCAGACATCGGGGATTTCGACCCGGCGCAGTTGAGCCAAGCGCGCGAAGGTGACCTGCTGCGAGCGTTGGCAGAGTTCCCCCGCATCGTTGCCCGAGCCGCCCTGTTGCGCGAGCCGCACCGCGTCGCGCGTTATCTGGAGGACACTGCCTCGGCTTTCCACAAATTTTATGACGTATGCCGGGTGCTGCCACAGGGCGATGAGGACATCACCGAGTTGCATCGGGCTCGGCTCGTGCTCGTGGCTGCGACGCGCCAGGTCTTCGCCAATGGGCTGGACCTCTTGGGCGTCAGCGCACCCGAGAGGATGTGACATGGGTTCTCACGAAGCCGGTGCTCTGCACGAACAGTCGGGGGAGCGTGGCCCGAGCTGGCTCAAGGAGCCAGCCGACACCAACTCATTGGTGCCGCATCTGTGGTCGTCGGGCGTCCGCAAGGAAGCCGACGTCCTGACCGTCGGTGGCATCACCGTCACCGATCTGGCCACAGAATTCGGCACCCCCGCCTACATTGTCGACGAGGAAGACTTCCGCGAACGTGCACGCGGTTTTCGTTCGGCTTTCGACGGCGTGGACGTCTATTACGCCGCCAAAGCGTTTCTGTGTGTGGCCACCGCGCGCTGGATCAGCGAAGAGGGCCTCAACCTCGATGTTTGTTCAGGAGGCGAGCTTGCGGTTGCGCTTCGCGCCGGGACAGACCCGATGCAGATCGCTATGCACGGCAACAACAAATCCGAATCGGAGATCCGCCGAGCCCTTGAGGCCGGCGTCGGGCGCATTATTATCGACTCCTACGAGGAGATCGAGCGCATCAGCACCATCGCGGCTGATCTCGGCGCCGTCGCTCACGTCATGGTGCGCGTGACTGCCGGCGTCGAGGCACACACGCACGAATACATTTCGACCTCACACGAGGATCAGAAGTTTGGTTTTTCGATCACCGGCGGCGATGCTCTTGAGGCCGTGCGCCGTGTCCTTGACGCGTCTTCGATGCACCTGCTTGGCCTGCATTCGCACATTGGCTCTCAGATCTTCGTTACCGACGGCTTCGAAGTTGCGGCACGGCGCGTGTTGCGCTTGCACGCCCACATCATTTCCGATCTCGGCTACTTGCCACCCGAATTCGACCTCGGCGGCGGTTTCGGCATCGCCTACACGACCCAGGACGATCCCAAGACACCCACCGAACTTGCTACCGAGATCCTCAAGATCGTCGACGACGAGTGTGCCGCCCTGGGCATCGACGTGCCGCAACTATCTATCGAGCCGGGGCGGGCAATCGCGGGGCCATCGACCTTCACGCTGTATGAGGTCGGCACGACAAAATCGGTGTCGCTTGAGCGCGGTGCATCACGGCGCTATGTGTCGGTCGACGGCGGAATGAGCGACAATATCCGCACGGCTCTGTATGGCGCTGACTACTCCTGCACACTCGCTTCACGTGTCTCGAGTGCCGACCCCGTGCTCAGCAGGGTGGTCGGCAAGCATTGCGAATCTGGTGACATTGTCGTTCGCGATGAGTTTTTGCCCGGTGACGTCAGCGCGGGTGACCTGCTTGCGGTGCCAGGCACCGGCGCATACTGCCGCTCACTAGCCAGTTCCTACAATCATGTGCCGCGAGCGGCCGTCGTCGCGGTCCGCGACGGGGAGGCTCGGGTCATTATGCGGCGCGAAACCGAGGACGACCTGTTCAACCTCGACGTCGGATAATCCTTCCCTGCGGGCGTTGGGTGGACAGGTGCACCCGATGTCGCTGATCGCCGATACCCTGATGCGGTGAGTGAATTGATCAGCGGCCGCACCCTCCGTGTCGGCCTGCTCGGTTGCGGGGTGGTTGGCACCGAGGTCGCACGGCTGCTGACCCGCGACGCCGACGAGCTCGCCCAACGGGTGGGCGCACGACTCGAACTTGTCCAAATTGCCGTCCGTCGCAAGGGTCGCGATCGTGACCTCGATGTGCCGGCCGACATTTTCACTACCGATGCCAAAGCCCTTGTGTCGCGCGGCGACCTTGACGTGGTCATCGAAGTCATTGGTGGCATCGAGCCAGCGCGTGACCTGATCCTGACCGCACTTGACCACGGCGCGTCGGTTGTTACTGCCAACAAGGCACTGCTCGCCGAAGACGGTGCCACCCTTTTCGAGGCCGCCGCGCGGGCACAGCGGGACCTCTATTTCGAAGCCGCCGTCGCGGGCGCGATCCCCATCGTGCGGCCGCTGCGCGAATCGTTGGCCGGTGACCGCGTGTCACGAGTCTTGGGCATCGTCAACGGCACGACTAATTTCATCCTCGATGCGATGACCACGACAGGCGCCGGTTTCAACGATGCCCTCGATGAAGCACAACGTTTGGGTTATGCCGAAGCCGATCCCACCGCCGATGTCGAAGGCTTCGATGCCGCGTCAAAGGCAGCCATCCTTGCCAGCCTTGCCTTCCACACGCGGGTGGACATCGGAGGCGTCTATCGAGAAGGCATCAGCGAAGTGACCGCCGCCGACGTCAAATCGGCCGACGAGATGGGTTGTGTGGTCAAACTCTTGGCCATTTGCGAACGCCATGACGGGCCCGACGGCCCTGCGGTGTCCGCGCGGGTGCATCCGGCGATGATTCCGCAAAGCCATCCGTTGGCGAGTGTGCGTGAGGCCTACAACGCCGTATTCGTCGAAAGCGAAGCGGCGGGCCAACTCATGTTTTATGGCCCCGGCGCCGGGGGAGCCCCCACGGCCAGCGCGGTGCTGGGCGACGTGGTCTCAGTCGCGCGCAACCGGCTGGGCAACGTTTTTGGGCCTGGCGAATCGACCCACGCCGAGCTCCGGGTGCTCGATATCGGCAAGGCACGCACCCGTTATCACATAGCGATCGACGTAGAAGACCGTACCGGTGTCCTTGCCTCGATCGCCACCACCTTCGCCGACTGTGACGTCTCCATCAAGACGATGCGACAGGAGGGCTACGGAGATGATGCGCAACTCGTGATCGTCACGCATCAAGCAGATGATGCTGCGCTGAGCGAAACCGTGGACCGTCTACGCAAACTCGACATGGTTCGTGACGTGTCGTCAGTCATGCGTGTTGAAGGAGAGTCATGATGCGGGCCCCCACTGGTCAATGGCGCGGCGTCATCACCGAATATCGCGATTGGCTCCCGGTCACCGAATCGACACCGGTCATCACGCTGGGCGAGGGTGGCACGCCGCTCGTGCGCGCCAACTGGCTGTCAACGGTGCTCGAAGGTGATGTTTGGCTCAAAGTCGAGGGCGACAACCCAACCGGATCATTCAAGGATCGCGGTATGACGTTGGCGATCTCGATGGCGGTCGGAGAGGGTGCCAAAGCGGTCGTCTGCGCCTCAACAGGCAACACCTCTGCGTCGATGACCGCATACGCGGTCCGTGCAGGGTTGACGCCGATCGTGTTGGTGCCGCACGGCAAGATCGCTGCCGGAAAGATGGCCCAAGCCGTCATGCATGGCGCCGAAGTCATTCAAATCCGCGGCGGTTTCGATCAATGCCTCGACGTTGCTCGTGGTCTGGCCGACAACTATCGGGTTTCGCTCGTCAACTCGGTCAATCCCTACCGACTCCAAGGTCAAAAAACCGCCTCATTCGAGATCATCGACGCGTTGGGCAAAGCCCCTGACCTTCATGTTCTGCCGGTCGGCAACGCCGGCAACATTTCGGCCTATTGGATGGGCTATCGCGAATACACCGAGGCCGGCCTGTCGGCACAGTTGCCGGCAATGTGGGGTTTTCAGGCTGCAGGTGCGGCACCCCTTGTGCTTGGTGCGCGTGTAGACGACCCGGACACCGTTGCGACCGCCATCCGGGTCGGTAATCCGGCATCGTGGGACAAGGCGATCGCTGCACGTGACGATTCGGGTGGCCGCATTGATTCGGTAACCGACGTGCAAATCCTTTTGGCACAGCGCGAACTGGCCTCGAGGGAGGGAGTTTTTGTGGAACCCGCCTCGGCCGCCGGAGTCGCCGGTCTGCTCAAAGCGCACGATAACGGTGAAGTGGCTGGTGGGCAGACCATCGTCATCACCGTGACCGGCCATGGCCTCAAGGACATCGACACCGCGCTCTCAGGCATCGGATCGATCGTCGACCGCGTGGTTGATGCCGATGTCGACAAGGCAGCCGAGGTGGCCGGGCTCCGATGAGTTTTGTGTCCGGACCGATCACCGTTCGAGTGCCGGCTTCAAGCGCGAACCTAGGACCTGGATTCGACTCGCTGGGTTTGGCGTTGAGTCTGTATGACGAATTGACCGCCCACATCGACGGCGACGATTTGCAGGTTGAGGTGAGCGGCGAAGGCGCAAACACTGTCGCCTTGGACGAGAGCCACCTTGTCGTCCGTGCAATGCATGCGGCTTTCGACCTGCTCGGAGTCGAGCCGCCCGCGTTCAGTTTGACGTGCCGCAACGCCATACCCCATGGCCGTGGGATGGGTTCGTCCTCCTCGGCGATCGTCGGCGGCATTGTCCTTGCTCGTGCGCTTGCCACTGGTGGCTCGGACCGGCTCGATGACGAGACCATGTACCAGTTGGCGTGCGATCTGGAGGGTCACCCTGACAATGTGGCCGCTGCCTTGTTCGGTGGCCTGACGATTGCATGGATTGAAGGCGCGGCGGCTGCGGTGTGCCGGCGCCGTGCCAGTCACGGCCTTACGGTCTTCATCCCCGCTAAGGCCGTCAAAACCGAAGACGCCCGCCAACTTTTGCCCGAATCGGTCAGCCATTCGGATGCAAGCGCCAACGCGGGACGGGCCGCCCTGTTGGTTGCCGCACTCGATGGGGCACCCGAATTCCTGTATGCGGCTACCGAAGACCGGCTGCATCAAAGTTTCCGCGCCTCGGCGATGCCGCATTCATACAAACTGTTGCGCCAGTTGAGAGCCGACGGCGTACCGGCAATCATTTCCGGGGCCGGCCCCACGGTTCTGTGTTTTGCCACCGGCATCGCCGACTGGTGTCCACAAGATTGGACCACGATGGAGCTCGCGGTCGACGACCATGGCGCCACCATCGTCGACGCATAGCCGCAGGCAACCCCGCTATGCACGTAGGTCACTCAACCGGTGTTAGGCTGGACCCGTCGGAGTCGAGTTAATACTCCACCGATAGCAACAAATTCCCTTGCCCGCCAGATGTGGGCGAGCCCTGTCGCATCTCGGACCAACCAGGATGCGCGTCGGCCAGATCGGCCTGATTCAAAAGGAATCCCAGTGACAGAACCAAATACCATTATCCCTGACGTTGGCGCTGGTGCGCCGGTGGCTGAGTCGGCTTCAACGCCCCGCCGCAAGAGTTCGGGGGGGCTGAGCGGCAAAGTCCTGGCCGAACTTCAGCAGATCGCAGGCGGTCTGGGCATCTCCGGTACGGCGAAAATGCGTAAGAGCGCGCTGATCGATGCCATTCGGGCCGCCCAGGGGCAATCGACTGATGCGGCCCAGAAGGCGCCCGCCAAGCAGTCGGCGCCCGCCAAGGAGTCGGCGCCCGCCAAGGAGTCGGGACCGGCCAAGCAGCCGGCACCTGCCAAAGATTCGGCGCCGCAGACCGGCCGAGACGATGCGGGCAGCGCACCATCGGCTCGCGGTAACGATCATAACGACACTGACCGTCAACGCAGCGACAATGACAACGAACGTAACCGCGGCAACCGTGATGACAGCACCGGTGGCGGCAGCCACAATCGTAATAACAGCCGCAACGACGGCAATAGCGGTGGTGGCAACAACAGCCGCAATGACAACAACAACCGTAA
This sequence comes from Propionibacteriales bacterium, assembly GCA_038242765.1. Lineage (GTDB taxonomy): Bacteria > Actinomycetota > Actinomycetes > Propionibacteriales > Nocardioidaceae > JBBSRT01. The sequence continues at coordinate 1,044 of JBBSRT010000033.1, read as the reverse complement.
CGACAACCGCAACCGTGGCGATGGCAACAATCCCAATCCCAATCGCAACCGGAGCGATGGCGGCACCAGCAGTCACAGCGACGATGATGACGACTTCGAGGGCGGTCGTGGCCGCAACCGAGGGCGCAACCGCAATCGCAATCGCAACAACAACCGTGGTCGCGGTCCAGAAGCAGAGCCCGTAGTCCACGAAGACGACATACTGATCCCCGCCGCAGGCATCCTGGATATCAAGGACAACTACGCATTCGTGCGTACCAGCGGCTACCTGCCCGGATCCAACGACGTCTATGTCTCACTGTCGATGGTCCGCAAGTGGGGACTGCGCAAAGGTGACGCGGTCCTAGGCCAGGTACGACAGGCGCGCGAGGGTGAACGCAAAGAGAAGTTCAATCCGATGGTCAAGATCGACTCGATCAACGGTATGACCATTGAAGAGTCCAAGAACCGTGTCGACTTTTCGACGCTCACGCCCCTGTATCCCTCGGAGCGGCTGCGCCTCGAAACCGAGCCCACTATCTTGACCACCCGCATCATCGACATCGTTGCTCCCATTGGCAAGGGTCAGCGCGGGCTCATCGTGTCACCGCCGAAAGCGGGCAAAACCATGGTGCTGCAGGCGATCGCCAATGCGATCACCACCAACAACCCCGAATGCCATCTCATGGTGGTCCTCGTCGATGAACGTCCCGAAGAAGTCACTGACATGCAACGCACCGTCAAAGGTGAGGTCATTGCCTCAACCTTCGATCGGCCCGCCGAGGACCATACGACTGTTGCGGAGTTGGCGATCGAGCGCGCGAAACGCCTCGTCGAGTTGGGTGCCGACGTCATCGTGCTGCTTGATTCGATCACCCGACTGGGCCGGGCATACAACCTTGCCGCGCCGGCAAGTGGACGCATCCTGTCCGGTGGGGTTGACTCCTCAGCACTGTATCCGCCGAAGAAGTTCTTCGGCGCCGCACGCAACATCGAGGACGGCGGATCGCTGACCATCTTGGCCACCGCATTGGTCGATACCGGTTCGCGGATGGACGAGGTGAT
>JBBSRT010000032.1:0-11784 GCA_038242765.1 Propionibacteriales bacterium | reverse complement strand
CTCGTTTTTACAATTGGAGACCCAGCCCAAAACCGCGCGCGGCGGGAACCGTTTGGGGTCCAGATCCATGTCGCGACAAACCAGCGTCATGAGCCTTTTGGAGTCGGCGCTGTCATAGATTGAAAACGACGAGGTGTAGCCGAATCGACTTACCTCTTTGCGCAGAATGCGTACGCAGGCCGAATGGAAGGTCGAGACCCACATCATCCGCGCCCGTCCACCGACGAGCTCGGCCACCCGCTCGCGCATCTCGCCCGCGGCCTTGTTGGTGAAGGTGATCGCGAGGATCGAGCCCGGATGGGCGTTTTGTTCGGAGATCAGCCACGCGATGCGACGCGTCAGTACCCGTGTCTTTCCCGAACCGGCGCCGGCGACAACCAGCAGCGGGCCGCCCGGGTGGCTCACCGCTGCCCGTTGGGAGTTGTTGAGCCCGGCGAGCAGCATCGTGGGGCCGACTTTGTGGCCGCCAGATGGAGCAGCCGAATCGGTGGACTGCGAAGGGACGGGGAAAGGCAGATTCATGTCACGGACAGCCTACGTTCGCCTGCTGACATCGGCGCAGCCGGTTGGAGCGACAATGGGGTGGTGCAGCCCATCCGCATCGACCCAGACGCCAGCGAAGCACCCTATGAGCAGGTGCGTCGCCACATCGCTCACGCTGCAGCCACCGGCGAGTTAGCGGCGGGCCACAAATTGCCTACCGTGCGAGCGCTGGCAGCCGAACTCCACCTCGCACCCAACACGGTGGCCCGCGCCTACAAGGAACTCGAAGCCGATCAGGTAGTCCAGACCTACGGCCGCAAAGGCACTTTCGTGGCCAGCGCGAAACAGGAGAGCGCATCAGCGCTCGAAGCCGCAGCGGCCTTCGTTGCGGTTGTACGCCGCGACGGGCTGTCCCTCGACGAGTCGATTCGGCTCATTTCGGACCACTGGCACTGATCCTTCGCGCCGCCGCGGGAGGTTTTTACACCACTCCGCCAGGCGGCGCGCTAGATCAAGCGACGGTCGGTGGCCCAACGCGTGAGCTCATGCCGGCTCGACAACTGCAGTTTGCGCAACACGCTCGAAACGTGCGTCTCGACTGTCTTCACCGAGATGAACAACTCCTTGGCCACCTCTTTGTAGGCGTAGCCTCTGGCGATGAGCCTCATCACTTCGCGCTCGCGCGACGTCAACCGGTCGAGATCCTCATCGATGTGCGCCACCTCGATCGTGCCGGCAAATGCATCGAGCACAAAACCAGCCAGTCGCGGTGAAAACACAGCATCGCCGGCAGCGATACGACCGATGGCGTCAAGGAGGTCCGTACCCGAAATGTTTTTGGTGACATAACCTCGTGCGCCAGCACGGATCACGCCGATGACATCTTCGGCCGCATCGCTCACCGAGAGCGCCAGGAACCGCGTCTCGGGCAGCCGCTTGTGTATGAGGGTGATGACCTCGGTGCCCCCGCCGCCGGGAAGGTGCACATCGAGGAGCACCACATCGGGTCGATGTTCGGTAATCGCGACCACCGCGGATTCGACGTCATCGGCCTCGGCCATAACCTCTACTGTGTTCTGAATTTCGGTGCGGACACCGGTGCGAAACATTGCATGGTCATCGACAATGACGACTCCCAACCTGGTCATACGTTGTGGTCCTCCCTGTTGTGGACAGCCAGGGCGATGTGCACCTCGGTGCCTGTTGCGGGGCTGCTCTTGATGTCGACCGTGCCGCGATGACGTTTGACGCGCTCAATGATCGAACGCCGTATCCCCATCCGATCTCCAGCGATAGCGAGCGGGTCGAAGCCACAACCGCGGTCGCGCACGAAGATGTCGACTGATTCGGCGCCCACCTCAAGATAGACGTCGATGCGGTTGACGCCCGAATGCTTCGCCGCATTCGTCATCGCTTCGCGCGCCGCCTGCGCTGCGGCACGCACATGCTGGTCCAGAACGATGTCGCCGACGGCAACCACCTCGATCACAACGCGGTGATCGGATTCGACGGCAGCCGCATCTGCCTTCACCGCCGCCACCAACGAATCGTCGCCACCGCCATCGTCGCCGTAGAGCCAGTCACGCAGCTCACGCTCCTGCCGCCGGGCAAGCGTCGCCACCGCAGCCGGATCTGCCGCATTCTTTTGCAACAACACCAACGTCTGCAGCACCGAGTCGTGCAGGTGGGCAGCCACATCGGCGCGTTCCTGGGTGCGCAGTCGCTCGCGACGTTCGGTGCTGAGTTCAGAGCTGAGCTTGTAGATCCACGGCCCCAGAATGAGAGCCAAACCGACAACCGCCACGGCGAGCGCCGAAACCACATCGGCCACGCCTGACCAGCCGCGTTCCTGCGTGACAAAGTAAAGGCCCGCCACGGCGACCATCGTCGCACCCAACGCCATCCGCGCCATTGATCCCAGGCCCGAGGTCTGAAACATCCACCGGCTCCACGTAACGTCGTCGAATTGCCGCCAAATCAGCGCAAGACCGCCGACGGCAAGCAAGAGCGGTGCCAACACCGCCCAGCCGATCCCGATGCCGCCGGCCTCGAGTAGCCAGAGAACCCCGGCCCCGACAGCGAGGATTGCGAATGTCTGCACCACGTCGGTCGACCTAGACTGCGGCGCGGCCGCGGGCCTTTCGCCACGTCGAGCCGCAGCAGCCAGACCGGGCGACCGATCAGCCGCAGCTGCTAGCGGCAAAAAACGCCACAGCAGCGCGTAGGCGATCAGGCCTGCCCCGTTGAACCAGGTGGTAGCCACGAAGGCGATGCGCACGTACAGGACTGGTACACCGAAATGCTCGGCCACGCCGGCAGCCACTCCGCCGATGACCCGGCGGTCGATTGGCCGATAAGCGCGGCGGTAGGTCGATTGCACTAGATGATCGTCACACGTATGCAGCTGCCCCCGCTACGGGCGTCACCCCGATGCGTCCCTGAGCCCCGCTGAGTCCGCCGTCGCAAAGATCGGGGTCTTCCCTCATGGTGCCATGGTTGCGCCTCACCCACACTGGAGCTATGAACACGACCGAGCACGACCGGCCACCTGAGTCGGAGCCGGACAACGGACCCGAACACGGCCACGGATTCGATGCTTCGCGCCTACGCACCATCCTCGACACCAAACGTTCGGGCGATGACCGGATGGTTGCCGGCGTATGCGCCGGTACAGCAAAACACCTCAACATCGACCCGGTGATCCTGCGTGTCCTTGTTGCGGCGTTCACCATCATCGGCGGTGCCGGATTGATTATGTACGCGGCCGCCTGGTTGCTGCTGCCCTCGCAGGATGCCCACAAGAGTATTGTCGCGCGGTGGTTCCATCTCGATGAGAACGAAGAATCGGTGCGGACGGTCGGGCTCATCGTCGCTGCGGCGATCGCGCTGACGTCGAGCACCAGCATGATCGGTGGCACGTGGAATGGCCCGTTCTCGTGGTTCGGCCTGCTGGTCTTCGCCGGCGTCTACCTCTTTGTCATCCGTCCGAGACAAAAGGAGACGAAGGCCCGCCAACACCATACGATTGAGCAACACCAAATGTTTGAGCAGCACTCAACAATTGAGCAGCACCCATCGTTTGAGCCCGGCGCAAGCATAGCCGCACCTGCTGCACGCGCTCCGAACCGCGAACCGTGGTCGCCGAAACTCACCTTCGTCACCTTCTTCGCGTCGATACTCGTGGTCGGCACCATGGCATTGATCGACAACCAGCAGGTCGGCATCGACTTCACGTTCGCGACCTATCTCATGGCAACCCTGGCAACCGTCGGCTTCGGTCTGGTCGTGGGCGCATGGTTCGGCAACGGCGGTCTGCTGATCGCCACCGGTATCGTGTTGGCGATCACACTTGCCATCGCCTCGGTTCTACCCGATGCCGGTATCGGAAGTCAGACCTATCGTCCCACTCAGGCCGCTGCTGTGGCCTCGACCTACAAGCTCGGCATCGGCGAACTTACCGTCGATCTCGCCGGTGTCGACAGTGCCGGACTTGCCGGTAAACGCATAAACGTGGTCAACAACATCGGAGAGACCCGAGTCATCGTGCCCGAGGAACTCAACGTCGATGTCCGCACCACCATGACCGGCGGCGAGATTCGCGTATTCGAACGACGAAACGACGGCAACAACATCAAACTGCGTTATCGTGCCGCAGATCCTAATACGGCAAAAACCACCCTTTTTGTGCACAACACGTTCGGCACCATCGAGGTGATCAAGAAATGAAACGCCATACATTCGTCTGGGAGAATCTGGCCTTCGGCGCCCTCTTCCTCGTGGTTGCGGGCTATTGGATCGCCTGGAAGCAGGACACACTCAATATCGAACACCTCGCCGTGACGGCACCCGTCGTCCTCATCGTAATCGGCGGCGCTGGCATCTTTGCCAGTCTCTGGAGGAAAAAATGAATAAACGACTCACCCGCAGCACTCATGACAAATGGCTCGGCGGCGTATGCGGTGGCATCGCCGAATACAGCGGCATCGACGCCAACCTGATACGCATCGGTGTCGTCGTCGGCACTGTCCTAGGTCTTGGCAGCCTCATCGTGGCCTATGTGGTCGCATGGATACTCATGCCCCAGGACAACGACGTCGTCCGAGGCTGATCAGCCCATAGGATTCAACCTTGGCGAGAGAGCCAGACGTCGCGGGCCGAAACCGCGGTGTCGGTATTGTCCGAAAACACCCCATCGACACCGGCATCGAAGTAGCGCTGATACTCGGCCAACGCGTCACCGGTCTGGCTCTTAGCCGTTCCCTGGCGCATGTCGGTGGGCAGGAATGCGTTTTCGTTGCGCATCGTCCAGATGTGGACCAACAGTCCGGTCTCGTGGGCGCGGGCGGCCAAACCCGTTTCGGCCCCAAGGTGGCCTTCGGCGTCTCGGGCTATGACCTGATCCTTGTTCGGTCCGACGCCTGAAGCGTACGACGCGATCTCGTCCAACCCCTTCGGCGTCGCCAAGTCAGCGTAGGTGCGATCATCTGCGCTGCTGACAAAATCGAAGGGCTGTCCACGCGGCGTCAGCAGCTGTATCAGCCGGACGTCGGTCCGGTCTTTCAGATAACGCAGACTCGACGGCTCCATCGACTGAATGAACACACTCGAGTCGGCCGAATCCATCCCCCTGCGCGAAAGCGTCGCTAGCAGCAGGTCCTCAAGTTTGTGTCCCACACTGTCGAAATATGTCGGGTGTTTGGTTTCGGGATAAATTCCGATCTCGCGGCCGCCGGTTGCTTTGACCTTGGCGACGAGGTCGATGATGTCGTCCAAAGTGGCGACGGGGAGGCTACCGTCATAGTTGCGATTCTGCGGCCTCAGCTCGGGTATCCGTTCCTTGACGCGCAGCGTCTTCAACTCATCGATGGTGAAGTCTTCGGTGAACCAGCCGGTCAACTCGCGGCCATCAACGACTTTCGTCGCCTGCCTGCCCACGAACTCACGCCGCTCGGCCACATCGGTGGTGCCCGAGATTTCGTTTTCGTGTCGAGCAACCAACACATCGTCAGCGGTGCTCACCAAGTCGGGCTCAATGTAATCGGCACCCAACCTGATTGCCAACTCATAACCCTCGAGCGTGTGCTCGGGCCGATAACCCGAGGCGCCGCGATGCGCGATAATGACCGGTTCTGTTTTTGCCATAGGCTCAGTCAACCGCATCGGGGCCGATGCCGAGGCGAACTGCACCGTCGCGTCGCGGATCGGCTGCGGCCACCAAGGTCCCATCGGGTTCACGCAGGGCGGCGGCGACCCCGCCGAAATACATTGTCAATTGCTCCTCGACCTTGACCACCTCATCGGACGTCTGCGCACCATGGACATGAATCCGCGGGTGCTCGATCGCTTCGCTAAGACTCAAGTGACCGTTGACGAATCCAGCCAAAACCTGGGTGATGGCCGTGGTGATGCGGTCAGCTCCGGGCGACCCGATCGCCAGCACTGCGCCATCCTCTCGGTGCCCCACCGTTGGCGCCATGTTCGACAGGAGCCTGGTGCCCGGCGCCAAACCATGCATTCCATGCGGATTGAGTTCGGGTTCACCCAGACAGTTATTGAGCCAGATACCGGTGCCTTTGGCGATCATTCCTGAGCTGTATCCCGAAGAGACGGTGATCGCGCAGGCGCCGCCCTCGCTGTCGGTGGCAGACACGTGTGCCGTCGATCCTGATTCGAGCACCGCCACGTGGCTCCGGTCGATCATCGCCAGAAAGGCGGCCGCATCACCACTGAGATCGTCGGTGTGGTTGAAGACTTCGAGCCGGTGTCCCAGGACCGCTCGCTGTACTTTGATCAGGTATTCGCGATCCTCGTCCGACCAAGTGCCCTGCGGTCGCCCCTCGAGCAAACGCATCATCGCTGCCACGCATACACCGCCCACGGACGGCGGCGGATTGGTGCCGAGCGTCCAGGTGCCTGCCTTCGTGATCAGGGCCGGTCGAACTCGCGCACGGTAGGCTCTGAGGTCTTCGGGCCCCATAATTCCGCCGGCGTCGACGACCGCGGCGCTTAGCCGTTTGCCGAGCTCTCCACCATACATCGCGGCAGCGCCCTCTTGGGCAATCTCTGCAAACGAATCGGCGAGATCGTCGACAATAATGTGCCCGGTATGGACGTTGCCGACCGCGTCATGGATTGTGCGATCGCTGGTCGGGTCCCAACCGAAAATGGATTCGTGGACATGGCCGAGGTAGTAGCGCGATGCCCCGCTCATCGCAAAACCCGTACGGGCAACCGAGACCGCCGGTGCCACGATCTCTGCCCACGGCGCCCGCCCCCACCGACGATGCGCTTCGGCGATCGCGGCCAGCGACCCGTGGGTGCCAACCGATCCGGGGCCGATGGTGGCGGTCACTCCGTCGCCGTAGGCGGTCGTGATATCCCATGTGCCGCGGCCCAGTTCACGTCCCCTGCCCGGCATCTCGATCCAACCATCGACGGTTTGCGGGGCCGACCCGTCCGCCGGTTGCACGGTGATGAAGGCGCCCGAACTCAGCGAGACAATGCCCACCTCGTTGACCATCGCAACAAGTGCCGCAGCAAGAGCGGCATCGACGGCATTGCCGCCGGCCGCTGCCACCACCCGACCGGCATCTGCTGCGGCGACATTGGGTGCGGCAATGGCGACTGAAGGCATGGGCTTGAGGTTATCGCGTGCAGGCGTCGTGCGATCGACGAAGGCGGTCCGCGTCGAAGACAATCCGCCGGTAGTCTTGTCTTTATGGCCAAACCCCCAGGAACCGACCGGGTTTTTGGTCGCGGTTCGTGGCTCGAGGCCTCACGTATCAGCAACATTCTGCGCACCGAAACGGTCGGCGGGCTGTTATTGATCAGCTCGGCGTTGATCGCGTTGGTGTGGATCAATACCCCGTGGGGTGATACGTACGAACGCCTCCGCGGCTTCACCTTGGGTCCCCAATCTTTGGACCTCCATCTGAGCCTGGGCACCTGGGCAGCCGACGGCTTGCTCGCGGTCTTCTTTTTCGTCGCAGGTCTTGAACTGAAGCGCGAATTCGTTGCCGGCGACCTACGCGACCCCAAGCGCGCGGCGCTGCCCATAGTCGCCGCGGTCTGCGGCATGATCGTCCCAGCACTGATCTTCCTGGCCTTTGCCGCACCCGCCGGCGCCGCCCACGGTTGGGCGATACCGACCGCGACTGATATCGCTTTCGCGTTGGCCGTGCTGGCAGTGATATCGACACATCTGCCGTCGGCGTTGCGCACCTTCTTGCTGACGTTGGCTGTCGTTGATGACCTGTTAGCTATCACGGTGATCGCAATCTTTTACACCACCGAACTCCATCCCGTGGCGCTGCTGCTGGCGCTCATACCACTGGCGATCTTCGCGCTTCTGGTGCAGCGGCGCATCCGATCCTGGTGGCTGCTGATCCCATTGGCCGTCACCGTATGGGCGCTCGTCCATGCGTCGGGCATTCATGCCACCGTGGCCGGGGTCCTGCTCGGCTTCGCGGTGCCCGTCCTTCGACGCGATAACGTCGATGCGCCCGGCATGGCCGAACATTTTGAATACCTGATGCGGCCCATCTCGGCCGCGATCGCGGTGCCCATCTTTGCGTTCTTTGCCTCCGGAGTTCGAGTCGACGGCTGGGACGACTTCGAGGCGGCCCTCGCGGACCCGATCACGTTGGGAGTGGGGGTCGGACTGGTTGCCGGCAAGATAGTGGGAGTATTCGGCAGCACGTGGCTCATGACGCACTTCACCCGCGCAGAGCTTGCCGACGACCTGACCTGGTCGGATGTCTTCGGGGTGTCGACACTGGCCGGTGTTGGTTTCACCGTCTCCCTACTCATCGCCGAGCTCGCCTTCGGCTCAGGCACCAAACATGAGGAGTTCGCCAAGGTCGGCATCCTGACCGGGTCACTGGTCGCGGCTCTTTTCGCGACGGTGATCCTGCGTTCGCGCAACAAGACCTACCGGCTGATCGCCCAACAAGAAAGCGTCGACGCCAACAAGGACGGCATTCCCGACGTTTACGGCGACGATCAGTCGTAGTCCGCTTCGTTGTCCAAGGACATCCAGTCGGTGGCCGTCTGCCGGGTGCTCGAACCGTCCTTCTTGACGATCAGGTCGCCGCTGTATCCCTCGAGGATGTAACTGACGCCGTTACGTTTGGCGACGAAGGTGTCAGTGCCAAATTGATAGTCGGCCGCCATGTCGTAGACGGTGCCATCCTGCCGGGTCACCATCCGAAAATCTCCACCGGCCGGAGAATCCCCGCACAGCGACGTCTTGGCTGACCTTGAGACCGTCTTGAACAGAATCGTCGGATACTTGCCGCCACACGCCAAGCCCAGCTTGCCGCCTTTGATCGTGGTCTCGCCCTTGTCGGCCGGCAACGTCGTCTTCTCGGTGCCTTCGACGTTGAAAAGGCCGCCGTCCAACGCCTCTTGCTGCGTCCGAGTGGCAGTCGGCTTCGGTTTTGCGGCTTTCGCCGACGGTGCGTCGGACTCCGGCGTCGCCGTGTCTGATGTGCCGCTCTTCGCCGTCTGCTTATCGCCTGCGGTGTCGTCAGTCGACCGCGTCAGCCCATACAGACTCGCACCGACGATGAGGAGCACGACAGCACCGACGATGATCCACAACTTTTTTGAACCGATGGCTATGTCCATCATTCCCACTCAATCGTGCCTGGCGGCTTACTGGTGATGTCTACAACGACGCGATTGACTTCGCGCACCTCGTTGGTGATGCGCGTCGAGATCGTTTCGAGGACGTCATAGGGCAGTCTGCCCCAGTCGGCTGTCATGGCGTCCTCGCTCGTCACGGGCCGCAACACAATGGGGTGGCCGTAGGTGCGGCCATCTCCTTGGACACCGACCGAGCGTACGTCGGCCAGCAGCACGACTGGGAACTGCCAAATATCTCGGTCAAGACCGGCCCGAGTGAGTTCTTCGCGCGCAATCGCATCGGCATTGCGCAGGATCTGCAGCCGCTCCTCGTCAACTGCACCAACGATGCGGATCGCCAGACCGGGACCGGGAAAAGGGTGACGCCACACGATCGCCGGAGGCAGGCCAAGCTCTTCGCCAACTTTGCGAACCTCATCCTTGAAAAGGGTGCGAAGCGGCTCAATGAGGGTGAACTCCAGATCGTCGGGAAGACCGCCCACGTTGTGGTGGCTTTTGATGTTGGCGGCTCCTTCGCCGCCGCCAGATTCGACGACATCGGGATAAAGCGTCCCCTGCACCAAGAACGCGACCGGGGTGCCATCGGCGGCCCCTTCGGCGACGACTTCGCGCTCCGCGGCCTCGAAGACGCGGATAAATTCGCGGCCAATGATTTTGCGTTTCTGCTCCGGATCGGTTACCCCGGCCAGATGGCCCAGGAATTGCGCCCGAGCATCAACAACCTTGAGGTTGACGTCGGTCGCATCGACGTAATCACGCTCGACCTGTTCGGCTTCACCCTTGCGGAGCAGCCCGTGGTCGACAAAGACGCAGGTCAGCTGGTCGCCGATCGCCCGTTGCACGAGTGCCGCCGCCACCGAGGAGTCCACCCCACCCGACAAGGCGCAAATCACTCGTTGATCGCCGACCATCGAGCGAATGATCTCGATCTGCTCTTCGACGATGTTGACCATCGTCCAGGTCTGCCGGCAGCCGGCGATGTCAACCAGGAATCGGGTCAGAATCTCCTGTCCGTGTTCGGTGTGCATCACCTCGGGATGCCATTGGACGCCCGCGAACCTGCGTTCGGGGTCTTCGAAGGCAGCGACGTCGGCTCCCGCGGTGCACGCCAGCGCCGTGAAACCTGTCGGGACTGCGTGGACGGCATCGCCATGACTCATCCATACGCGATGTTGGACGGGCAGGTCGGCCAGCAACGCACCTGGGTTGTCGATCGAGACCGTCGTCCGGCCGAATTCGGACAAGCCTGTTCGCTCGACGTCACCACCGAGGACCTTCGCCATCGCCTGGAAGCCATAGCAGATGCCGAATACGGGGATGTTCTGCTCGAAGAGGTCGGCATCGACGTGCGGCGCATTGTCAGCGTAAACCGACTGCGGACCGCCAGACAAAATGATGGCGGCAGGGTTTTTGGCCATCATGTCGGCGGTAGACATCGTATGTGGAACAACTTCGGAATATACCTTCGCTTCGCGAACACGTCGTGCAATGAGTTGCGCATATTGCGCACCAAAATCCACGACGAGGACAAGATCATGATCTACGGTATTGGGGACCACCACAGGGTGAGTCTAACGGTCCGCAGGTTTTTCAAAAACTCCCGTAACGAACCCGCCTGAGCCTCGTTGTACGGGATAGATCTAACAACATTCCCTCCCGTTAGATCATGTGCCCGCTCCTCGATGGCACGCCAGAGCCCGACTTGGAGCTCCCTCCCGGTCGGGCTCTGCGCTTTGCACTTATCGGGTTATCAGGACGCGCCGATTATGGGCAGGTGCAGGGCCGCCGGCGCGTCGGCAGGAACAATCGGCCGCACCGGTTTGACCGGTTCGACGACCTCGTATGGCGACCCGAGCGGCGGTCGCATATCGCGTTCACCCCGGTTGGGCCACAATGCCATGGCGCGCTCAGATTGCGCCGTGATCGTCAGCGAAGGGTTGACGCCCAGATTGGCGCTGATCGCCGACCCGTCGACCACATGCAGACCCTCATGACCGTAGAGCCGTTGATAAGGGTCGATGACGCCGGCCCCGGCGTTTTCGCCGATCGCGCAACCACCCATGAAGTGCGCCGTCAACGGCACGTTGAAGGGCTCGCCGATCGAACCGCCGGCCGTACCACCCATAACCGTGGCCATCCGTTGCACCGCTTCGTGGCCTTGGGCGATGAACGAAGGGTTCGGCGCGCCGTGCCCCTGCTTCGACGTCAGTTTGCGTCGGCCCAGCAGTGTCCGTTTGGTGAAGGTCGTGATCGAGTTGTCATGAGATTGCATCACGAGCGCGATGACGGTGCGCTCTGACCAATGGCGCAGATCATAAAGTTTGAGCAGGTTGCGCTTTTGCAGCCACATCTGTTTGAGCCACACGCGCCACCTCGGTGTCGACGTCCCGCCGTTGGTTAGCACCGTCTGTATGAGCGACATCGCATTGGAGCCCTTGCCGTAACGGCACGGTTCAACGTGCGTGTACTCATCGGGGTGGAACGACGACGTGATCGCCACGCCTTCGCCGTAGTCGACGTCACGCTTGTCTGTGATCGCACCCAGCAACGCTTCGGAGTTGGTACGCGTCAGCACGCCCAAGCGTTTAGAGATGTGTTGCAACTTGCCTTCGTCGCGCATGCGGTGCAGCAACCGCTGGGTGCCCATGGTGCTGG
>JBBSRT010000031.1:0-12042 GCA_038242765.1 Propionibacteriales bacterium | reverse complement strand
GTCGCCCAACGCAGTCGTGAACTTGCCCTCCTGCGCGCCCTTGGGGCCTCACGTCGTCAGGTCACCCGCGCCGTCCTGGTCGAGGCGTTCATCGTGGGCCTGGTGGGTTCGACCCTGGGACTGCTGCTTGGTTTTGGATTGGCGGCAGGGCTCAAGCTACTTTTCGGGAAGTTCGGCCTCGATCTTTCTGGTACGGCGTTGGTGTTCTCACCGCGCACCGCGATCGCCGCGTATGCCGTCGGCATGTTTGTCACCCTTTTCGCGGCCTACCTGCCAGCGCGCCGCGCCGCGCGGATAGCGCCGGTTGCCGCGATGCGGGACGACATCGCGTTGCCCGAATCCTCCATACGTCGCCGGATGGTGATGGGAGTGGTGCTGGCTGTCATCGGTGCGACGTTGTTGGCGATCGGCCTGACCACCGACGTGGACAAGCCGGCGCTTTGGGTGGGTTTGGGGATATTCGCGATTCTGATCGCGGTCTCGGCGATGAGTCCGGTGCTCGGCCGGCCCGTGTTGCATGCCCTCGGGTTCGTCTATCGCCGACTCTTTGGAACCGTCGGCAACTTGGCTACCGAAAATGCGTTGCGCAACCCGCGGCGCACGGCGGCAACCGCTTCGGCCCTCATGATCGGTTTGGCGCTCGTGTCGACCATGTCGGTGATCGGGGCCTCAATCAACAAGTCGATCGATACCAGTGTTGACAAGGAGTTCACCGCCGACTTCCTGGTATCCAATGCCGTCGGCGCACCGTTTTCGACAACAATCGCCGATCAGGTGCGGGCCCTCGACACCGCCGGTGAGGTCGCCGAGATCCAATGGGCACCGTTCAAGGTCGGCGACACCGGAGTATTTGCCTCGGCAACCGACACGGTGGCCTTCAACCGGATCTATTCGCTCGACTTCATTCGCGGGTCATCGCAGGTTGATGCCGGACAGATCGCGTTTGCCAAAGACAAGGCAGCAGAGCTGGGCGTGGACGTTGGCGATGAGGTGAAGCTTGCCTTCGCGTCGGGACCACAACAGGCCGTAGTGAGCGGCGTCTATGAAGCCTCCAACGTCGCTGGCAGTGCGATCATCGATTTTTCGATGCTGAAGTCGGCTTCGCTGGAGCGTGCCGATTCCTCGATCAGCATCAACGCCAAGAACGTCGACGACTTCGGCCTGCTGGGGCAACAACTCGACGACCTGGTTGCCGACATCCCAACGGTGACGGTGCAAAATCGTGCAGACTTCGCTGAAGCGCAACGGGCCCAGGTCAACCAGTTGCTGTATCTGATTTATGCGTTGCTCGGGTTGGCGATTGTGATCGCGGTACTGGGCATCGTCAATACGCTGGCATTGAGCGTGATCGAGCGCACCCGCGAGATCGGGTTGTTGCGTGCGGTCGGTTTGAGTCGGCGCCAGTTGCGGCGCATGGTGCGATTGGAGGCCATTGCGATTGCCGTGCTCGGAGCGATTTTGGGGGTGGTGATGGGCATCGGCTTCGGTGTGGTGCTGCAGCGTGCCGTCGCCGATGAGGGCATTACCGACCTTGCGATCCCATGGTTGCGTCTTGCGATTTTCGTCATCGTGTCGGCCATTGTCGGTGTGCTTGCGGCGGTGCTCCCGGCCCGTCGTGCCGCGAAACTCAACGTGTTGTCGGCCATCAGCACCGAGTAACCCCGCCCACCCCCGCGAGCGGCGCAAATCTCGCAGCGAGTGGCGCAAATTCGGGCTGTTTTCGCTCGAAACACCCCAAAACTGCGCCACTCGACGGATGGCCTGTGGACACTCGAGTTGTCCACAGGGCGTGCAGGTGATGGTTGAGGACGCGTCGAGGCTGTCACAGCATCAGGGCATGGAACCGATTGTTAACCGATATGCCCGCCGTCTCGGTCTGAGTCCGGACCAACTGCGCCATGGCAGCCTGATTCATCCCGTCAATGGCGTCTCCATCGCTCGTGGGTCAGCTGGCGACCTACACGTTTTGTGTCGTGGGATCCAGCGGATCTTGCCGCCCGAAGCCGTGTTTACGCACTGGACCGGAGCCACGCTGATGGGCTGGTGGTTGCCCGACATCGGCTACCTGCCGCTCATCGCATCGACGAGCAGTGGTGCTCCACATCATGACCGCCGCGGCGTCTACATACGGCGATGCGATGTGCCCGCAAAGTACCGAGGAGTCCTCGACAACATCAGGGTCGCATCTGCGGAGTGGTTGATCGCTGAACTGGCCGAAACGCTGACGCTGATCGATCTGGTTGCGGTCATCGACAGTGCCCTCCACTTCGAACACACATCGGTGCAGAAGTTGCGTGATGCGGTGCGCCCCGGTAGGCGCGGAGTGCGAGTATTGCGGCAGGCTCTTCAACTCTGTGATGGCCGAAGTGAGTCGAGATGGGAGAGCATTCTGCGGGTCTTATACCAGCTCTCCGGGATCCCGGTCGAGCCGCAGGTCGACATCTTCGACGCCTATGGGATCCATATCGGCCGAGCAGACTTGCACATTGTCGGCACGATGAGAGTCAGCGAATATGACGGCGCCGGACATCGGGCGAAGGACCAACATCGCGATGACCTCCGACGCGAGAAGTCATTCTTTCGCGCCGGAGTCGAGCGTTACGGCTACACCGCGGTCGAGATTCACCGGCAGCCCGCCATGATCGTCGCCGATGCCGAGGACGCCCTCGGTTGGCGTCGTGACCCGTCTCGACTCGAACCCTGGCATGACGAATACAAACGCTCCAGCCTGTCAGAACGTGGTCGGCGTGACCTCATACGACGATTGCGCCGCTTTGATCGAACGAACTCGCCACGCTCCACGCGAGCATCGAGTGGCGCAGTTTCGGGCTGAAACGCCCCGAAACGCCCCGAAACTGCGCCACTCGGTGACGCGACTGCGCCACTCGGTGACGCGACTGCGCCACTCGGCGGTTTGGGAGGCGGTTTGGGAGGCGGGCGGGGATCGAGCCGATTTCGTATGGGGCCTCCATTGCCGCTAGACTGCTGCGGTTGCTTAACGACAACACAATCAGTGCAGACGTCCATACGTCGAGCTGATGCAGCGCCCTCCTGCTACGGACAGTCCGTAGCCGCCTAGACCGAAGGAGGTGGAGTCGCCTTGCGTCGTTACGAACTGATGATCATCCTCGATTCTGATCTCGAGGAACGCACCGTAGCCCCCAGCCTGGACACCTATTTGAATGTGGTGCGAGGAGATGGCGGGACCATAGAAAACGTTGACATTTGGGGCAAGCGCCGTTTTGCCTACGAAATCAACAAGAAGACCGAAGGCATTTACGCGGTCATCGACCTCACAGCCGAGCCCAAGACGATCAAAGAGTTGGACCGCCAGTTGTCGCTCAACGAATCCGTCGTGCGCACCAAGGTCACGCGTCCGGACCTCAAGTAGCCACCAAACCGCTGGCAGGGGCCCTGTGTATAAAGGGCTACCCAAAAGTCAGTGGGCTGTTGTTCACTTAAAGATCAGACAAACCGAATCGAAAGGCTGTGCCCCATGGCAGGCGAGACCATCATCACCGTCGTCGGCAACCTCACCGATGACCCCGAATTGAAGTTCACCCCCTCGGGTGCGGCAGTGGCCAACTTCACGGTGGCTTCGACCAACCGGGTTTTCGACAAGCAAAGCGGCGACTGGCGTGAAGGCGACACGCTGTTCTTGCGTTGTGCAGCCTGGCGTCAACTTGCCGAAAACGTTGCCGAATCCCTGACCAAGGGCACCCGCGTCGTTGTGACCGGCCCGTTGAAGGTCCGCCAGTTCGAGCGTCAGGACGGATCGCGCGGCACGAGCGTCGAGATGAACGTCGATGAAATCGGCCCGAGCCTGCGCTATGCCACCGCCAAGGTGACCAAAGCGTCACGTTCAGGTGGCGGCGATTTCGGCGGCCAGAACTCCGGCGGAGGCAATTCCGGCGGAGGCGCTCCGGCAGCACGGCCCAACAACGACGCATGGTCCGGTGGAGGCCAACAGGCTCCTGCCGGCGGTGCGGCTGATCCGTGGAGTGGCGGCGCGTCAAACGAAGAACCGCCCTTCTGAAGTGCACATCCGTCTTTTGACGATTGCGCTTCCTTAACTATCGTTAGTGGCCTGCGGGCCAGAATTCAGGAGCATCATGGCAAAGCCAGTAATCCGCGTTCCCAAGAAGAAGTCCAACCCTCTTGCGGCCGCAAAAATCACCGTCATCGACTACAAGGACACCAACTTGCTACGCAAGTTCATCTCCGACCGCGGCAAGATCCGTGCACGTCGGGTGACCGGTGTTTCGGTGCAGGAGCAGCGTCTACTCGCCAAGGGCATTAAGAATGCTCGCGAAATGGCCTTGCTTCCCTACACATCCAACAGCCGCTAAGGGGACTGACCATGAAACTCATCCTCACCCATGAGGTCAGCAACGTCGGTGAACCCGGCGATGTCGTCGATGTCAAAGACGGCTTCGGACGCAACTTCTTGCTTCCGCGCGGATTCGCCACTCGGTGGACGAAGGGCGGCCAGAAGCAGGTCGACTCGATCAAGGCAGCGCGCAGCTCGCGTGCGGTGCATGATCTTGAGGACGCCAAGGCGATCAAGAGCAAACTCGAACAAGGTGCTGTCAACGTGCCGGTCCGTTCCGGTGTTGGTGGCCGGCTGTTCGGCGCGGTGACCGTTTCGGACATCGCCGAGGCGCTCAAGGGCGCCGGCGTCGATGTCGACAAGCGTCGCATTGAGGTCGGCAACCCGATCAAGACGCTCGGAGCGCACACCGTTTCGGTGCGCATCCATCCCGAGCTGACCGCAGAAGCCAAGCTCAATGTGGTGTCGACCAACTAGTTGCCACTGTCAGAAGCGCCCGTCCGGATTCGTCCGCGGCGGGCGCTTGTGCGTTGGCCGGTGCATCACGTCCGCAGTTGAGGGAAGTCCCGAAGCGAAGGCGAAATACAAAGGTATGAAGTCAGACCATTGACGAATGTGTGCCTGTGGCTGCACACTTATCGCGAACCGGGGGCAACGACAAGGAGATCTCGATGAGTGACCAGCACCTTGACGAGGACGCCAAGCGCCTCGCAGAGATGGGCTATACGCAAGAACTTCACCGCGGGATGTCCGCGTTTTCCAACTTCGCCGTGTCGTTCTCGATCATTTCGATCCTGGCCGGCTGCATCACGTCATACAACATCGCGTTGCGTTCGGGCGGCCCGTCCTCGATCGTGCTCGGTTGGGCGATCGTCGGCTTGTTCGTCCTGTGTGTGTCACTCGCGATGGCCGAAGTGTGCTCGCGCTATCCGACCGCCGGTGGGCTTTACTTCTGGGCCGGCGAACTGGCCAAGACCAATAAGCGGGCATGGGCCTGGGTTGTCGGATGGTTCAACTTCATGGGCGAGATTGCCGTAACGGCGGCAATCGATTTTGGTTGTGCCACCACCTGGATGGCTTTCTCCAACCTCGTATGGGGCACCGAGGTGTCAGCGACGCGAACGTTCCTGCTTTTCGTGGCGATCATCTTGGTACACGCGATCCTCAACACGATGGGCGTCAACCTCGTGGCAATGCTGTCCAACGTTTCGGCTTGGTGGCATGTCATCGGTGTGTTGATTATCGTCGCTGCGCTGTGGATCATGCCCGAAAAGCACCAGTCGGTGAGCTGGACACTGACCAGTTTCCACAACGAGACCGGCTACACGTTCTTGCCCTTCGTTTTCATCATGGGTTTCTTGATGGCGCAATACACCTACACCGGCTATGACGCCTCCGCGCACGTGGCCGAGGAGACAAGGAATGCCGCAATCAGCGCTCCGCGCGGCATCGTGATGAGCGTTGCCGTCTCCATCGTCGGCGGTTTCATCCTCCTATACGCCATCACCGCCTCGATTCAAGATGGCACGAATGCCGGCCTCAAAGAGTTGTCGGCGACGCCCACCGGGTTGCCGCCGGCACAGGTCTTCCTTGACGCACTGGGCAGCCCAGGGGTGGCGAAGTTCCTCTTGTTCATCGTGTGCGTTGCGCAGTTCTTCTGCGGTATGGCATCGGTGACCGCCAATTCGCGTATGACGTTTGCGTTTTCGCGAGATGATGCGTTGCCGGGGTCAAAGATCTGGGCGAAGGTCAACCCTCGTACGGGCACGCCGACCAACTCGATCTGGTTGTGTGTCGCGTTGTCGATTGTGCTGGTGGTGCCGTCGCTGTTCAACACCACCGCCTATTTGGCCGTCACGTCTATCGCGGTCATCGGCCTCTACATCGCCTATGTGGTACCGGTTTTCTTGCGCCGCTTGCGTCCGGACTTCGTGCCCGGGCCGTTCCAGCTGGGCAGGTTGAGCCCGGTCATCGGCTGGGTAGCCGTTGTCTGGGTCGTGGTCATTTGCATCCTGTTCATGCTCCCTCCGCAAAAGGAAGTCACCATCGACACGTTCAACTATGCGCCGATCGCGGTGTTGTTCGTGGTCGCCTTTTCGGCCGCGACATGGTTCCTGGGCGGCAGGAAACACTTCATGATGGGCCGGCAGCGAGATTCGCTTGAGAAGCTCTGAGTCGTGACTCACGATGGGGCCGTCGTGGCCGGTCTGGGCAACGCCATGCTCAGACCGGTGCGCGGCCACCACGCTTTCGAGTTTTGTGTCGAACAGCTGGCGACCGCCATCAGGCTCGGCGGCTATCCCGACGGCGGCGCTCTGCCACCGGAGCGTGAGCTCGCCGAACGTATGGGCGTCTCGCGGGCGACGCTTCGCGAAGCGATGGCAGCGCTGCGAGAGGCCGGACTGATCGAGACGCATCGTGGCCGCGGTGGCGGAACGGTCGTCGCCTACAGCCCCGAGACGCCGGGTTCATCGCACCGGTCTGCACCGCCAAGAGTCGAAATTCTCGATGCGCTCAATTTTCGGCGCATCGTCGAGCCCGGCGCCGCGGCCACCGCCGCGACCCGCCACCTCACCGACGAGCAACAGTCGACGTTGCGCACCGCATTGGCCGATGTCAACGGCGCCGAAAGGGCCGCTGCGCACCGGCAAGCCGATTCGCGTTTCCATCTGGCGATCGCTTCGTTGACGGAGTCTGAGCTGCTGATCGAAGCGGTCACCAAGGCGCAACGCAAACTGCACGACATGTTGAGCGCCATCCCGGTGCTCGACCGCAACATCGATCACTCCAACAGCCAACACGCGGCGATCGCCAAAGCCATCCTCGCCCACGATCCTGTCAAGGCCCGCCGCGCCATGGAAAGCCATTGCGACGACACCGCCGCGCTCCTGCGCGGGCTGCTATGAAAAAGAGACTGCCACCGATGAAAAGAGCTAACAGATGAGCGTTGTACCACCCAATCCACGCCTGTTGTCGTTGGAAGACCTGACCAAACGCATCGAAGCCGGCGAGATCGACACCGTCATCGTCGCTTTCACCGACATGCAGGGCCGGCTCCAGGGCAAACGTCTGCATGCCCAATATTTCCTCGATGTGACCGTCGAGAACGGCACCGAGGGCTGCAACTATTTGCTCACCGTCGACGTCGACATGAATACGATCGACGGTTACGCCATGACCTCATGGGAAAAGGGCTACGGCGACATGGAATTCGCCATGGATCTCGACACGATCCGGTTGCTGCCGCACCTCGAAGGCACCGCCATGATTCAGTGCGATCTGGTGTGGATGGACCATTCGCCGGTGGTGCAGTCGCCCCGGACGATCCTGCACACCCAACTCGATCGCGCCGCCGAGGCCGGTTATCTTGCCTTTGCCGGCACCGAGCTCGAATTCATCGTCTTCGACACGACGTACGAGGCGGCGTGGGAGTCGGGTTACCGCGACCTCAAACCCTCCAACCAATACAACGTCGACTATTCGATCATCGGCTCAACGCGCGTCGAACCACTGCTGCGCGACATCCGCAACACAATGTTTGCCGCGGGTATGAACGTCGAGAGCGCCAAGGGTGAATGCAACCTCGGCCAACACGAAATCGGGTTTTTGTATGACGAAGCGCTCGTGACCGCCGACAATCACAGCGTCTACAAGACCGCCGCCAAAGAAATTGCGCACCAGCACGGCAAGTCGATTACGTTCATGGCGAAATTCAACGAACGCGAAGGCAGCTCGTGCCACATCCACCTCTCACTGCGCGGCAAAAACGGCGACACCGTCTTTTGGGACGACAACGGCCGCACGCCGCTCTATGACCATTTCATTGCCGGTGTCCTGGCCACGATGCACGACTTCACGTTGCTGTATGCGCCCAACATCAACTCCTACAAGCGGTTCGCAAACGGCTCTTTTGCCCCGACTGCGGTGGCGTGGGGCCTCGACAACCGCACCTGTGCGATCCGCCTCGTCGGCCATGGTGCCGGTGCGCGACTCGAGAACCGCCTCCCCGGCGGCGACGTCAACCCGTACCTGGCGCTTGCAGCGACCCTGGCCGGCGGCCTGTATGGCGTCGCGAACCAACTGCCACTTGAGCCGGAGTTGAAGGGCAACGCCTACACCTCCGACAAACCCCATGTGCCCGCGACGTTGCGTGCGGCCCGTGACGCGTTCGCCGGCTCAGCACTGGCTCGCGAAGTCCTGGGCGACGAGGTTGTCGAGCACTACACCAAGATGGCCGATGTCGAGCTCACCGCTTTTGATGCTGCCGTCACCGATTGGGAACTGCGTCGCAGTTTCGAAAGGATGTGAAAATGTTGACCACGCATGCGGTTATCAATCCGGCCACCGAACAAAAGGTTGCCGACGTGGTGTCGACCTCATTAGCCGACACCGATACGGCGATCGAACGCGCCGCAGCGGCATACCCCGCCTGGCGTGACATGGCGCCCGGCGAGCGAGCCCGGCTGTTGCGCCGGTTCGCCGCGGTCGTCGAGGATCACATCGAGGAACTCGCACAGATCGAGGTGCGCAATGCGGGCCATACGTGGGGCAACGCCGTCTGGGAGGCCGGCAACGTCCGCGACGTCCTCAACTATTATTCGGCCGCACCCGAACGCATGCTCGGCCAGCAGATCCCGGTGCCCGGCGGCATCAACCTGACCTTTCATGAGCCGTTGGGCGTTGTCGGCATCATCGTGCCGTGGAACTTTCCGATGCCCATCGCCGGTTGGGGGTTCGCCCCGGCGCTTGCCGCGGGCAACACGGTGGTGC
The DNA here is from genome assembly GCA_038242765.1 of Propionibacteriales bacterium. Taxonomy (GTDB): domain Bacteria; phylum Actinomycetota; class Actinomycetes; order Propionibacteriales; family Nocardioidaceae; genus JBBSRT01. Next base: position 2,942 of record JBBSRT010000031.1, on the reverse strand, counting down.
TCAAGCCCGCCGAACTCACGCCGTTGACTGCCATCCGGCTGGCCGAGCTCGGCTCCGAAGCCGGACTGCCCGACGGTGTATTCACGGTGATTCCCGGTAAGGGGTCGGTCGTCGGTGAACGCTTTGTGACCCATCCGTTGGTGCGTAAGGTTTGTTTCACCGGGTCGACCGAGGTCGGCAAGCAGATCATGGCCGGCTGTGCCGAGCAGGTCAAAAGGGTCACCCTCGAGCTTGGCGGCAAGAATGCCAATATCATTTTCGCTGACGCCGACCTGGCCAAGGCGGCCGCCGCGGTGCCCGGCGGCGCTTTCGACAACGCCGGCCAGGATTGTTGCGCCCGCTCTCGCATTTTGGTCGAGCGGTCCGCGTATGACGAGTTCGTGTCGCTACTCGAACCGGCGGTGACAGGGATGCGTGCTTGCGACCCCGCTGATCGCAACAGCGACATGGGGCCGCTCATTTCGGCCGGACAACGCGATTCGGTCCGGGACTATGTCGATGAAGCCGAAGTGGCCTTTGCCGGCCAAGCACCAGGTGGCAAAGGATTTTGGATGCCGCCAACGGTCGTGCTGGCTGGTTCTGCGCAGCAGCGGATTTGGCGCGAAGAGGTATTCGGCCCCGTTGTCGCGGTGTTGGCCTTTGATGGCGAAGCTGAGGCAGTGCAACTGGCCAATGACACCGAATACGGGTTGTCGGGCTCGATCTACACCCGCGATATCGGCCGCGCTTTGCGTATGTCGCGGGCCATCGAAGCGGGCAATTTGAGCATCAATTCGCATGCATCGGTGCGCTATTGGACACCGTTCGGCGGTTTCAAACAATCGGGCCTAGGCCGCGAGCTGGGACCCGATGCACCCAACGCGTTTACCGACCTCAAAAACGTGTTCATCAGCAACGATTGACCCCATACCCAGAACCGACGCACAGAACAGGAACGCACAAAATGGCAGGACGTCTTACAGGGAAAACCGCCGTCGTCACCGGCGGATGCTCAGGTATCGGGTTGGCGACGGTTCGCCGCTTCGCCGAAGAAGGGGCCAAGGTCGTGATCGGTGACATCGACGATGCGCGTGGCACGGAGATCGCCGAGGAAGTCGGCGGAGCTTTCGTCCATGCCGATGTCGTCGACAAGGAGCAGGTCGATGCATTGTTCGCTGCCGCCAAGGACACCTTTGGTTCGGTCGACGTCGCCTTCAACAATGCGGGCATCTCGCCGCCGGAGGACGACTCGATCCTCACCACCGAGCTCGAAGCATGGCGCCGGGTGCAGGAGGTCAACCTGACCAGCGTCTATTTGTGCTGCAAGGCCGCGTTGCCCTACATGCTTGAACAGGGAAAGGGTTCGATCATCAACACCGCATCCTTTGTGGCAGTGATGGGTGCGGCGACGTCACAGATCTCGTATTCGGCCTCCAAGGGCGGCGTTTTGTCGATGTCGCGCGAGCTGGGCGTGGAGTTCGCGAGGCAAGGCGTCCGCGTCAACGCGTTGTGCCCCGGCCCGGTCAACACGCCGTTGTTGCAGGAACTTTTTGCCACCGACCCCGAGCGTGCAGCCCGACGCCTCGTCCATGTGCCGCTCGGCCGCTTTGCCGAACCCGAGGAGATGGCCAACGCGGTGCTCTTCCTTGCCTCCGATGAGTCGAGCTTTATCACCGCGTCGACCTTTTTAGTCGACGGCGGCATTTCGGGAGCCTATGTGACTCCGGTATGAGGCCTCTGATCGGCATCACGACCTATCGCGAAAAGGCGCGCTGGGGCGTCTGGGACGAGGTCGCTGATGTGTTGCATGCCAATTATGGGTTTGCGGTCGAGGCCGCCGGCGGCATACCGGTGTTGTTGCCGGCCGCCGGTGATGTCCGTGCCCTGGCCGCCGATCTGATCGCCCGTATCGACGGGCTCATCATTGCCGGCGGTGCCGACGTGGACCCAGCGCGCTACGGTGCCGATGCGCATACACGGACCTCGGGTTGGCGTGCGGAGCGCGACGCGTGGGAGTTGGCGCTGCTCGAGGCTGCTGCGGCTGCGGCGCTGCCGGTGCTCGGTATTTGCCGCGGCATGCAGGTGATGGCCGTCCAGGCTGGCGGCATCCTTGAGCAACACACCCCCGATGTGGTTGGTCACGAGGGCCACGGGCCCGGCGGTGACGTATTTGGAGACGTGGCCATTGAGGTGGTGCCAGGCACAGCCTTGGCCGCGTTGCTGGCGGGCCCGATCCGGGCCAGTTGCCACCATCACCAATCGGTGCGCAGCCATCCCGGTCTTGTGCCTTCAGCGCATGCCGATGACGGCACTCTGGAGGCCATGGAGGATCCCTCGAAACCGTTTTGGATGGCCGTCCAATGGCATCCCGAAACGGGTACTGACGGCCGCTTGTTCGAAGCCCTGGTCGCCGCCGCCCGCTGACCCCCCTGCCCCCACGCCACGCCCGTCGAGTGGCGCAAAATCGGGCTGATTCGGCCGCAAACAGCCCGAATCTGCGCCACTCGACGCGAAATCTGCGCCACTCGGCGAGTCGGGGTGCAGGGCAGGCTGGGGCAATGAAAACGGGGCAGCTCAGCCGGTGCCCAGCACCATCCAACGATCGCCGCGCTGGCGGGCATACAGCGTCACGAGCCGGGCAGCGATGAACCCGCCGTAGGCTACCCATAGCCACGTCAATCCGCCATGCCACCACCACACGGCTGCTGCGAGCGGCGCATACACGACCAGAACGGCAAGCCCCGCCCACGCCAAGTAGCTTCCGTCGCCGGCACCGATGAGTACGCCGTCGAGCACCAACACCACTCCCGACAGCGGTTGGATCAAGGCGATCACCACCAGTACCGGCACCAGTGCACTTTGTACATCCTGAGCGGGACTGAACCACCGCGGGATCCATTCATGGAAGACGATGAGTAAGGCAGCGGCAACCACACCGCTGCCGATGCCCCACGAGACCATGC